>NZ_QGNK01000009.1:0-239284 GCF_003336925.1 Rhodococcus sp. Eu-32
CGTGGCAACGTGGCACCAACGAGAACACCAACGGACTGCTTCGTCAGTACTTTCCCAAAGGCACCGATCTGTCCGTTCACTCCCCGGAACGGCTCGCCGAGGTCGAGGACCTACTCAACAACCGTCCTCGTAGGACCCTCGGATGGGATACTCCTCTGAAGGCATACGACAAGACGCTCGTTGCGATGACCGCTTGAGACCGCCTACATTCGCACGCACGTGCGGCGTAGCCGCCTGAAACCGCGAACCCACCTCGAACAACATGCCCTCGCGGTGCGCCGCAGCGGTCAACTGCGCACCGATGGGCATGCCCGACGACGGATGGAACCCGACGGGCAGGGCCAGCGTCGGGCCGTCGTGCAACGACCACGGATAGCTGAACTGCCCCATCCGCCGCGACTGCTCGATCACTCCACTGCCGCCGTCGATCAGCGGCACGTCCACCGGCATCGTCGGCGTCAACACGACGTCGACGTCCGAGAACAACCCTGCCAGTCCGGCGCGGTACTCGTCACGGCCCCGCAGAGCCGCCAACCGCTGTTCTTCGGTAATCCTCAGCCCCAACGAAATTCGCTCCAACGTCGCCGGTTGGAACAACTCGGGCGACGTCTCGAGACGCTCCCGATGGCGGGCAGCGAGATCCGAGTAGATCAGCGTGTAGACGATGTCCTGCGCCGACGCCGCACCCGGCACCTCGATCGGCACGAGCGAGTAACCGAGAGCCGCCAACTCACGCGCAGCAGCGGAGACCGCGTCGGAAATCGCCGGATCGACGTCGTCGGTGATGAACACCGTCGGAACGCCGATCCGACGCGCCGTCCCTCCGAGGTCCGACGAGGTCGACAGCACCGAGAACAGCCGCGCCACGTCGTCGACGGTGCGCGCCATCGGCCCGACGGTGTCGAAATCCTCGCTGACGGGATAGACGCCGTCGTTGCTGATCGCACCCCACGTCGGACGCAGGCCCGTGACACCGCACGCCGACGCCGGAAGCCGCACGGACCCACCGGTATCGGTGCCGAGGGACGCGTCGACGAGCCCTGCGGCGACGGCCGATCCCGAACCGCCGCTCGACCCACCCGGCACCCGAGCGAGATCCCACGGGTTTCGCGGCACCGGCCCGGCCGTGTTCTGCGACGTCACGCCGACGGCGAATTCCGCCATGTTGAGCTTGCCTGTGATTCGCGCACCGGCCCCGATCAACCGGGTGACGACGTCCGCATCCGCCGACGCGACATTGTCTTCGAAAAACCGTGACCCACAGGTCGATACGACGCCCTGAACATCGATGTTGTCCTTGACGCCGATGCGCATGCCCGCCAACGGCCCCGAAGAACGCCCGGCGCGGTCACACCAGGTGATGACCGCGCCGAGATCGGTCAGGCCGCGCTCCCTGCGCGCAGACCCGCCGTCGCGTCCTCGTCGACGACCCACTTCTCGGTATCCACGACGACACCGTAGTCGCGTCGTGCATCCTCGGCCGTCAGGTACTCGTCCCAGACGTCGCTGAGCACCTGGAACGGGTCACGCTTGAACGGATCACCGAAGCCACCGCCGGACGGCAGCTTGATTTCCAGCGTGTCGCCTGCCTTGATCGTTTCCTGAGTGACCTTGGAGTACAACACTTCCTCGCGATCCGTTCCCGCGTTGCGCGTGAACGAGCCGGATACACCGTCGTGACCGCCGAGCGCACCGGCGGGTGCGTCGGAACGGTTGTCGGCCTCGGATCCGAGGAACGTGTCGGTCTCCATGAGCCACTTGCGCACGCTACCGATGCCGCCGCGCCACTGACCGGGAGCGGGCGGCTCGTCACGCAGCTCGTACCGCAGAGCCCGCATCGCGTGGTTGAGCTCGAGCTCCTCGATGGGGTTGTTACGGGTGTTGGCCATCAGCGCGTCGACGGCGTCCATGCCGTCCTTGCCGTTGCGGCCACCATACGAGCCCTCGTTGATCTCGATGTACACCCAGTACGACTCGCCGTCCGGCGCGATGCCCGAATACGCGATGGCGCACAGCGCAGCCGAGGAACCGGCGACGGAGTGATCCGGCAGCACCGGAGCCAGCGCCAGGTTGATCGAGTCGAACACGCGGTTGACCTGTGAGAACCGAGCGAAGCACGACGCCGGGAAGTCCGGGTTGAAGATCGTGCCTTCCGGTGCGTAGGCCTTGACCGGGCGGAAGCAGCCGTCGTTCTGCGGAACGAATTCTTCGGTGATGTCCTCGTCGAGCAGGATCGTGCGGATCGCCGACACGGCGACCGGGAGCACCGAGCCCTCGAACGGCACGTTGAACGCCGTCGGCACCTGGCTGTTGGATCCGGTGAGGTCGATGAGGATGTCCTCGCCCTCCACCTGAACACGCACGGCCACAGCCAACGGCTCACCGCGGTTCTTGCCGTCGTCGTCGAGGTAACCGATGGGCGCGGAGTAACTGCCGTCGGGAATCTCCCGAATCTTGGTGCGCAGCATGTTCTCCGAGTAGTCCATCCACCGCTCGCCTGCGCTCATGACGGTGTCGAGGCCGTACTTCTCGAGCAGTTCGGTGAAGCGCTTCTCGCCGATGCGCGAGCAGGCGATGAGGGCTTCGAGGTCACCGCGGTTCTGCTCGGGCGTGCGGACGTTGTCGAGG
Source organism: Rhodococcus sp. Eu-32 (assembly GCF_003336925.1). Classification (NCBI taxonomy): domain Bacteria; kingdom Bacillati; phylum Actinomycetota; class Actinomycetes; order Mycobacteriales; family Nocardiaceae; genus Rhodococcus; species Rhodococcus sp. Eu-32. The sequence goes on from NZ_QGNK01000009.1 coordinate 2,629, forward strand.
ATGTGCTGGATGAGGTAGTCGTTGCGGACTCCGGCCTCGTAGATCTTCATCGAGTCCATCAGCTTGCCCTCGGCCCAGACGTCGACGACGTCCATGCACAGGCCGGGGAAGTTACCGCCGACGTCGGACACGTGGCCGGTGCAGCCGGCGAATCCGATGTGCTCACCCTGCCAGAAGATAGGGATGATGACGCCGTAGTCGGGCGAGTGTGCCGCACCGTGGTACGGGTGGTTGTGCAGAATCACGTCGCCGGGCTTGTACGTCCCCGCGAGTCGACGGTTCACACCGCGGATGTAGGCGGGAATCGAACCACAGTGCATGGGAGTGGAATCCGACTCGCACAGTTCGCGGCCGTTGACGTCGAAGATGCCTGCGCCGAGGTCCTCGGACTCGCGAATGAGGCTCGAGTACGCCATGCGATAGAGAACCTGGGCCATCTCCTTGGCCATCGACTGGAGTGCACCACCGATGACGCGCAACGTGATCGGATCGACCTCGACGTCGTTCCACGTGCGCGTGGCTTCGCCCGCGAGCGATACACCGGTCTTGGGCATCAGCGCCTTGCTCATGCGGGCTTCCTCTCGATGATGATGTGGCCGACAGCGTCGACGTATGCGTGCTGGTTCATGCCGATGATGGTGGTGGAGTCGAACTGTTCGACGATGGCAGGACCGTCGATCTTGTTGCCCGCGAGCAACTGTGCGCGTTCGTAGACGGGGGTCTCGACCCACTCCGGCTTCGCGGTTTCGCTCGCCCAGAACAGTGCCTGCGTCGTGGTCTTGATCGCGGCCGACGCGTCGTCGCCGCCCTTCTCGATCTCGGCGATGCGGACGTGCGGGACAGCGCCGACACCCGTGACGCGCACGTTGATCAGCTGCACCGGCTTGTCGTCGAACCGCTGCGAGTACGTGCGGCCGTGCGCCTCGTGGAATGCCTCGGCGGTCGTCTTGACCCAGACGTCGTCGATTTCACCGTCGGGTGCGGACACGCGAAGCTCGTAGCCCTGTCCGACGTAGCGGCAGTCGACGCTGCGTTCGAGCGAGATGTCCTCGGGGGCAACACCGTCCGCTTCGAGCTGCGCGATGGCCTGCTTCGACAGGCGGTCGATCTGCTCGGAGATCAGCTCGACGTTCGGGTCGGCCGACGACGTCCACACCGTGGTGGGCATTTCGTAGCGAATGTCGGTGGTCAACAGGCCGACTGCCGACGTGATGCCCGGGTGGCCGGGAACGATAACGCGCGGAATGCCGAGCTGGTCGGCGATCTGCCATGCGAACAGCGGTCCGGCGCCGCCCTCGGCGATCAGCGAGAAGTCGCGTGGGTCATAGCCTTTGCGCACGGAGTGCAGGCTGATGGCCTCGGTCATCGAGTGCGCGAGGATCTTGAAGATGCCCATCGCGGCCTCGTCGACCGGGGTCTCGAGCTTGTCGGCGATGTGGGTCTGGATTGCTTCACGCGCCAGTTCCGGCTTGACCTCCATGGTGCCGGACAGGAAGCTGTTCTCCCGCAGCCAGCCCATCATGACCATCGCGTCGGTCGACGTCGGCTCGGTGCCTCCGCGGTTGTAGCAGGCGGGCCCGGGAACGGCACCTGCAGACCGCGGGCCGACGCGGAACATGCCACCGTCGTCGACGACGGCGATCGAGCCGCCGCCCGCGCCGATCGTGTCGACCTCGGCCATCGGCACCATCGCGTGGTAGTCGCCGATACGGGTGTCGAGCAGGTGCTTCATACGCAGCGCACCGTCGGGTGCGACACCGACGTCGGCCGACGTGCCACCCACGTCGAGTGTGATGACGCTCGGGAATCCGGATGCCTTGCCGATGGCGCAGCCACCGAGCAGGCCGGCGATGACGCCACTGGTGAGCAGCGACACGGGAATCTCGCTGGCACTCCGCGAGGTGACGAGGCCACCGGCCGACGTCATCAGGTGCACGTCCTCGCCGACCTGGGCAGCACTTGCCTTGCCCGCCAGGTTCTCGATGTACTTCGACGTCTTCGGGCCGATGAATGCATTCAACGCGGCCGTCGAAAAGCGTTCGTACTCACGGTATTGCGGCGCGACTTCACTGGAGAGCGAGATGAAGACCTCGGGGAACTCCTCGAGAATGATCTCCTTGACGCGGCGCTCGTGCGTCGGATTGCGGTACGAATGCAGGAATGCGACGGCAATCGCCTGCACGCCACGTTCTTTCAGCAGGCGCACCTGCTCGCGGACGGCGTCCTCGTCGAGCGGCGTCAGGACGTTGCCCGCGGCGTCGATGCGTTCGGGCACGACCCGACGGTTGCGGCGCGGCACGAGCTGCCACTTCTGCCACGGCAGGTCCTGGTAGTTCGAGTAATTGAGCGGACGCTTCTTACGCGCGATGTGCAGGAGGTCGCGGAACCCTTCGGTGGTGATCATGCCGACGTCGCAGCCGTTGTGCTCGAGCACGATGTTCGTCGCGACGGTGGTGCCGTGGAAGAACATGTCGATCTCGGACGGGTCGATTCCGGCGCGCTCGGCGAGAACCTGAATGCCGTCCATGGTTCCGATCGACGGATCGTGATTGGTCGACGGTGTCTTGTGGACCACCACGGTGCCGTCGTCGTCCCACAGCACGAGGTCGGTGAACGTACCGCCGACGTCGACTCCGATTCGTTTCATCCTAGGTTCCATTTCTGCCGGCGCTCGCGGTGGAGCGGAGGGGCTGACGTGCAATGCGTCGACCCCGAAAAGTGTCGGGTTCACCGTGCGAAGGTGACTGGTGTCATAGTGCCTGTCGCCCGATCGGAAAGCAATACCTCAGATGTTTCGATCATGAAAACTCGGTTTCGTCGCCCGAAAGGTCCGATCCAGACACCGTGCGCGTTCAAAAGGCGGATGATTAAACGGCGCTGATGTTCAGGACGAATCGCATCACTCGGGATAGGCTCGTGCCCGCACCGACCCCTGCACGAAAAGGATCGCGACGTGACCGATACGACCGCCGACGTGGCGCCGAAGAGCGGCCCGGCATACGCCGTTCTGGCCGCGCGCCTGCGCGAGCGAATCCTGTCCGGCGAACTCCAACCCGGCGCCCGACTTCCCGGCGACGCCGAGTTGAGCGCCGAATTCGGCGTCGGCCGCAGCACGATTCGTGAAGCCCTACGGTCGCTGGCCAGCCAGAACCTCATTCTCACGACGCGTGGCGTCACCGGCGGCAGCTTCGTCGCCGAACCGAGCGTGGGGCACATCAGCGCTCACCTCGAGACGGGCGTCGCGCTGATGGCTGCCGCCGAGGCGGTCACCGTCGACCAGCTCATGGAAGTCCGCAACCTCATGGAGGTCCCGGCAGCGGGTATCGCAGCGTTCCGTCGCACGGACGAACATCTCGAACAGCTGCATGCGGCCATGTTCGACCCCTCGGGTGCGCAGGGCCCGGAAACGTACAAGCAGAACCAGGAGTTCCACCTCGTCCTGCTGCGTGCCGCCCAGAATCCCCTGCTCGAGCTCATCACGGCACCGGTGTTTCGTGTCCTGTCCAGTCGTTTCGGGCGCGATCATGCGCCCGACGGGTTCTGGCAGTGCGTCGATCACGACCACCGCGCGATTCTCGACGTCGTCGTCGCGGGCGATTCGATGAGCGCGATGGATTTGATGCGCAAGCACCTCGACCACCTCGGCGACTCGTACCGGCAGATGGATCGACTACGCGCCGAGTAAATATCTGCTCTTTTCGCCCAGTTTCTCCGCGGTTCTGCGGCGATAGTGACCCTTGACACCCTAAACATCAGATGTTTATGGTTCAGTGGAAGGCATTCGCCGAACCAACCTGAGGAGACACGGTGGCAACCCATCCGGCCGTTCTAGGGCGCTTCTTCGAGGATTACGTCGTGGGTGACGTGTACCAACACCCCCTGGGACGGACGATCTCCGAAACCGACAACACGTGGGTCACGCTGCTGTCGATGAACACCAACCAGAATCATTTCAACGCCCACCTCGCGGCGCAGAACCCGATCACTGAGGGACGCGTCATCGTCAACTCGGGTCTGACTGTTGCTGTGGTGCTGGGTATTTCGGTACTCGACATGAGTCAGAACGCGATCTCGAACCTCGCGTTCACCGACATCAAGATGTCGCATCCGGTCTACGCCGGTGACACCATCTACGCCGAGAGCCTGTGCACCGGACTGCGCAAGTCCGAGTCGCGGCCGTACTCGGGAATCGTCTCGATGATCACCCGCGGCCTGAATCAGGATGGCGTGGAGGTCATTTCGTGGAAGCGCTCCGTCATGGTCGCGACGCGCGAGAGCGGCATCGGCCAGAACTACTTCCCCCAGGCCAAGAACGGCCCGCTGCAGCTGCCGGAGACGAAAGGCACCGAATCATGAGGCCACTCGAAGACGTCCGCATCATCTCGCTCGAGCAGTACGGCGCAGGCCCGTTCGGCAGCGTCCACCTCGCCGATCTCGGTGCGGACGTCATCAAGATCGAAGACCCGAACGTCGGCGGCGACGTCGGGCGCTACGTGCCCCCGTACAACCAGGGTGAGGATTCGCTGTTCTTCGAGACCTTCAACCGCAACAAGCGCAGCCTGTCGCTCGATCTCTCGACGCCTGCAGGTCGCGCCGTGTTCGAGGATCTCGTGCGCGGCGCCGACGCGGTCTACTCGAACCTGCGCGGCGACGTTCCGAAGAAGATCGGAATCACGTACGACGACCTGAAGCACCTCAATCCCGCGATCGTGTGCTGCAGCCTGACCGGCTTCGGCATGACCGGTCCGCGCGCGAAAGAGCCTGGCTACGACTACATTCTGCAGGGACTTGCCGGTTGGATGGACGTCACCGGCGATCCCGACGGCCCGCCCACCAAGTCGGGTCTGTCGCTCGTCGACTACTCGGGAGGCTTCGTCGCGGCGATCAGTCTGCTGTCCGGTCTTCATGCTGCGCGACGCGACGGCGTCGGCGGCGACTGCGACGTCTCGCTCTACGACACGGCGATGTCGCTGCTCACCTACCCGGCGACGTGGCACCTGAACGCGGGGTTCGAGCCGGTACGGACGAAGAACTCGGCGCACCCGTCGCTGGTTCCGTTCCAGGCGTTCGAAGCGAGTGACGGCTGGCTCATCGTCGGCTGCGCGAAGGAGAAGTTCTGGGAACGCCTCGTCGTCGCCATCGGGCGGCCCGAGCTCGGCGAGGACCCGCGTTTCACGTCGTTCGCACTGCGCGGGACCAACCAGGGTGAGCTTCTCCCGATCCTCGAAGAAGTCTTCGTGACCGACACCGTCGAACACTGGTTGTCGCTGCTGCGTCCGGCGGGAGTTCCGTCCGGTCCGGTCAACAACATCGAGCAGGCACTGAACGAACCTCACACGCTCGCAAGGGATCTCATCGTCGAGACCTCCCACCCGGTGTACGACACCATCCGCCAGGTCGCCTCGCCGGTGAACTTCGGAGCCGAGAAGCCGGAGTACCGTCGGGCACCGCAACGCAACGAGCACTTCCAGCAAGTCCTCGACTCCCTCGGGTACGACGCCGACCGCGTCGCCGAACTCGATGCCGCAGGTGCATTCGGGAAAGCCGGTGTCCGGGTATGACGTCGCGTGACCTTGCCGAGTGGGCAGTGGGCGTCGGCGATCTGCCCGACGACGTCCGGCACGCAGCTGCGCGGCACATGCTCGACGGCGTCGGAAATGCCATTGCTGCAGCACGATTCGGCAGCGGCACCGCGGGATGGGCCGTCGCGAATGCTCTCGGCGGCCCAGGCGAAGCTCGGCCGTTGACCGGCTCGGCGGGTCTCTCCGCACCCGCCGCGGCCATGGCGACGGCCGTGCTGATACACGCCCTCGATTTCGACGACACCCACGCCGGTGCCCTCGTTCATCCGACCGTGGTGTCGCTACCTGCGGCATTCGCTGTCGGGCAGGAGACGGGAGCGACGGGGGCAGAGATCCTGACCGCCTTCGCTCTCGGTCTCGAAACCGCCTGCCGCCTCGGCGCCGTCAGTCCGCACGGCTTCCATGCGCGTGGAATGCACGCATCGGGCGTCGTCGGAACGTTGTCGTCGGCACTCGTCGCCGGACGCTTGATGGGCTTCGAGTCGTCGGTTCTGGTGCACGCGTTGGGTATCGCGGGCTCGTCGAGCGCCGGTCTGCTCGAGTTCCTCGACAGCGACGCAGACACCAAGTCCCTGCATCCGGGATCGGCGAGCTTCAACGGCATTCTCGCTGCACGGCTCGCTGCGGCGGGCGCCAGCGGACCTGCGTCGGTACTGGAGGGCAAGCGCGGACTGTACGCCGCACTCTCGGACCGCCCCGCGGATCTGACGGTTCTGACGAACGACCTCGGCAGCACCTGGGAGGCCACGCGCATCGGCATCAAGCCGTATCCCAGCTGCCAGCTGATGCACGTGACGCTCGACGCCGTGAAAGCTGCCGGACCGTCTGCCGACGAGGTCGCCGACATCGAGGTGTTCGTCCACCCCGATTCGAAGCACATCGTCTGCGGCCCCAACGCCGGAGTCGCCGCACCGCGCAGCACATACGACGGCAAGTTCGACTTGCCGTGGTCCGTCGCCGCACTGCTGCACGACGGCGCCGTCACAGTCGAGACGTACACTCCCGAATCGATTGCACGCGAGAAGATCTTGCAGACCGCGCGCAAGGTGCGCGTGGGCGACATGATGTACGACGGGCCTGCCGCGTCCGCACCCGGGCGGGCACTGATCACTCTCGACGACGGCCGCATCCTCGAAGGCCGCGTCGACGGTAGCCGCGGCAGCGCTGCATTCCCGCTCGACGACGACGCACTGCGGAACAAGTTCGACGCGAACTGCGGTTCGCACTCTCGCGCACAGGAATTGGCCGACCGGATCTTCGGCCTGGCCGACGAACCCGACCTCACCGCGGTGCTGGACCTGGCCGCCGACATTTCCCGATAGGACATCTCCCGTGGATTTCACCTACACCGAAGATCAGCTCGAATTCCGTAAAGCTCTGCGCCACTTCGTCGACAAGGAGATCGTCCCTGTCGCGAACGAGTGGGAGAAGAGCGGCCGCTATCCCACCGAGATCGTCGACCACATGAAGGCCATGGGTCTGTTCGGCATCACCACACCCGAAGAGTACGGCGGCATCGACCTCGACAAGGTGTCGTTCACGCTCGTGTACGAAGAGTTGGCGCGTGGCTGGATGGGCATTGCAGGAATCGTCGGTAGCCACAACCTGTCGTGCTGGATGATCAACAAGCACGGCACCGACGAGCAGAAGCAGAACCTGTTGCCCAAGTTGGCAACCGGTGAATGGCGTACCGGCGTCGGCCTGACCGAACCCGGCGCCGGAACCGACCTGCAGGGCATCAAGACCACCGCCAAGCGCGACGGCGACCATTACATCGTCAACGGTGCGAAGACGTGGATCACCAACGCTCGCCACGCGAACGTACTGCCCGTGCTCGTGAAGACCGATCCGACCGCGACTCCCCCGCACAAGGGCATGAGCCTGCTGCTGATCGACACGAGCACCGACGGCTTCGAAGTGCAGCGCGACATGGGCAAGCTCGGCTACAAGGGCACCGAGTCCTGCGAGATCCTGCTCGACAACGTCTGCGTTCCGGTCGACGCTCTCCTCGGTGGCGTCGAGGGCCGTGGTCTGCAGCAGGCGCTCTCGGGACTCGAGATCGGACGCCTGAACATCGCCGGCCGTAGCGTCGGAATCGCGCAGGCGGCCTACGACGCGGCCCTGCAGTACGCCCGCGAGCGCACCGCATTCGGTCAGCCCATCGCCGACTTTCAGGCCATCCAGCTGAAGATCGCGGACATCGCCACCCAATTGCAGGCCGCACGCTTGATGACGTACTGGGCTGCGTCGCAGGCCGATTCGGGCAAGCGCGTCGACATGGAAGCCGGAATGGCGAAGTACTTCGCGTCGGAGACTGCGATCACCGCAAGCCTCGAAGCGATGCGCATTCACGGCGGCTACGGCTATTCGACGGAGTTCGTCGTCGAACGTCTGTACCGTGACGCACCGCTGATGGCCATCGGTGAGGGCACCAACGACATCATGCGGACGGTCATCGCGAAGTCCCTCGTCGCCGGTAGTGGAGTCATCGGGTGAGCGGTGCGCTGACCTACCTCTACGTACCGGGCACCATGCCCGAACGGTTCGACAAGGCGCTCGCGTCGGGGGCCGACGCCGTCGTACTCGATCTCGAGGACGCGGTTGCGCTGGCCGACAAAGAGACTGCGCGACGCACCGTCGCGCAGTGGGTGGCGCAGTGCATGCCCGGCGACGTCGAGGTCTGGGTTCGCGTCAATCCCGGCGATCTGGACGACGTTCGGGCCGTCGCCGATCCCCGATTGACCGGTGTGTGGTTGCCGAAGGTCGGGTCGGCGGCGGAGGTCGCGCGGGTGGCCGACGTCCTGGACGCGGTGTGCCCTGAGGCGGCCATCTCGGCCATGATCGAAACCGCAGCTGGAGTGTTCGAGGCGTTGGCCATTGCCAGGGCGCCGCGCATCAGGTTCCTGCAGATCGGCGAGGTGGATCTGGCGGCCGACCTGGGCGTGGACGGTTCGCACGATTCGTTGCTGTTCGCACGCAGTCAGGTCGTCGCGGCGTCCGTCGCGGCCGGCATCGAACCGCCACTGGCTGCGGTGTCGCGGAACTTCCGTGACCTGGACGAGTTCGAATCCGACACCCGAAAACTCGCCGGGCTCGGATTCGTAGGGCGGGCCTGCATCCATCCGGCGCAGGTGGCGGCGTCACGAAAGGTTTTCGTGCCGACGGTCGACGAGGTTCAGGATGCGTACGCCGTTCTGGAAGCGCTAGCGACAACGGGTGTCGCCGTCGACTCCCGCGGCTTCCTGATCGACGAGGCAGTTGCGCGTCAGGCGCGGCGGGTGGTGGCGCTCCGCGCCCCGTGAGTGGGAATGTATAGCGGGCTATACATTCCCACTCACGGCCTGCATCACCGACTCGGTCCCGCAGGCTCGTGGCTCAGTCGTGCACCGACCTGTCCGGCTCACCGCGGAACCGGGAGATCTGGCCGTCGATACGCAGCTTCTTCCACAGATACCTGGCGATCCGGTTGGTCATTCCGATGTCGTCGACGAGCATGCGAACGTCACCGAAGTACGACTGCAACTGCTCGCTGCCGACCGGTCCGTCCCAGTACGCTTCCTTCACGACGGCGCGCGGAATGCCCAAGTCTCGCGCCAACTTTCGCGGCGGCGCCATGATGACGCCGGCGAGCCAGCGCATGATGATCGGCGTCGACACCGCGACGAGCCACTTGTTGAACCGCCCGAGGTTCGGGTAGTGCTGGCGCAGGAAGTGATGCGCGAACGAGATGTGCCGCGCCTCTTCCGCGATGTGAATCTCCATGGTGCGCAGCATCGCCGGTGGGACGTCCGCACCCTGGCGGATGACCGACTTCTGCCAGTGATCGATCGGCTCCTCCCCTGCCAGGATGCCGATGAAGAACACGACGGGGAACGCTGCGCCCAGCATTCCCATCGTGGGCGACGCCAGTCGGAAATCGGTACGCATGCCGGGCACATCGGCGCCGGAGCGGTTCACCAACTCCTGGAACATCTGAATGTGGTTGCACTCCTCGGTGATTTCGTGGAGGCAATACCGAAACTCGAGTGAGTTGTTCGGCATCTTCATGATGAACTGCATCATTCCGCGGATCAGGATGCTCTCGAACGCAGACCCGACCTTCACCGAGTTGATCTGAATGTGGTGTCCGACTTCGATCTGCCGATCGATCGACAGACTCCGATACCACGACGTCCCGCCGAGCGGGTGATACTCCGGCAGCACCCACCGCGGGTCGTCCGACGTCATCTGAAACTCGTCGCTGTCCCAGTCGATGTCCAGATACGGATCGAAGTTGCGACGCACCGACCCCTCGGACAGTACGTCGAGCATCTCTCGGTAGGTCTCGACCGGCAGTCGAGTCGTGCGTCCCGTCTGGCGGGTAACCGTAACCATGAGCTGTGCACCTCATCCCGATTGCGCGTTTGCCGTGCTCACGGGCCTTGGACCCGAAAACAAGCACCATTGCTGGTAACTGAGGTTACACACACATTGATGCCGAGGGAAGAGGTCGGGCGGCTTCGCCACCCGTGCGTGGTCGGTTGGCCCCTGGGCCAACCAACCACGCACGGGCGCGTCAGCGCACTACCCGGTGACGCCGGTCAGCTCGTTGGGTGTGTGATCGAGCTGTCCGGTCACGGCGACGGTGCCGGCGGCGAGGTCGACGGCGTGAATCTCGTTCGTCGCGGGCTCGGAGACGTACGCGGTGCCGTCCTGGACGAACAGCGCCGGACGCGGCTCCTGCCACTTGATCGGCTCTTCCCAGGCATCGACGACGGGGATGGTCTTCGTAACCGCCTTGGTGTTGACGTCGATGACGTGCAGCGCGCCGTCGGTTCCGAGAACGATCGCCTCCCCCGCCGGTCCACGTCCGAGCGAGCGGAAGGTGTAGCTGGTGCCGAGGTCGACGAGGGTGAGTTCGCCGGAGGCGGTGTCGGTGAGCGAAACGCGGGTCGGGCGCTCGAGTTCGGCGTCGGGGTCGACCTTGTAGTCACCGAGCAGGACCGGCGAGTCTTCGTCGCCCGCCTGGTTTCCGATGCGTCCGTAGGCGTCGGGGCTCTGGACCTTCGTGATTACGCCGTCGCGGTAGATCAGCAGACCGTCCTCGCAGCCGACGACGACCGTCTCGTTCGCCGCGACTGCCTCACCGTGGACACCGGGGCACTCTTCGTTGCGGACGATTTCCTTGCGGTCGGCGTCGAGCACGACGATCCCGGTGCGCTCGTCCTCGTTGCCGATCGTCGTCAGCAGCGAGCCGTCCGAAAGCTCTACGGCGACACCGTGATGCGCCTCGGGCGTCGTGTAGCGCTCCGAGTCCGGCTTGGAACCTTCGAGCAGCGCCGCAGACTCGAAGACGTCCACGTTGCCGGTGCCGTCGTCGAACAGCACGGTCTTGCCGTCGTGACGGACGACGTGACCCGGCGTGGTGGCGTCGAACTTCAAGTCGGTGAGCGCTGGAGTCGACGTGTAGTACTCCGAGCCCTCGGTCCATGTTCCCGCGTCGAGCGCGGTGAAAGCGCCTGAGCCACTGACGAACACGTGTCGTCCGTCGCCTGCGGGGTTGAGCCGGGTGAAGCCGTCGATGCCGGAGATGTCCTCGACGGTCTCGAGCGTCTTCGCGTCGAGGATCAGGACGCCGCCGTCGTAGCTGGTGGCGATGCGAGGCGTTGCCGCCGAGTTCGATTGCGCTGCGGCAGTGGTTGTTTCAGCGGAGGCATCGGAAGTCGATTCCGACGAGCACGCGGCCAACAGGGCCGCCGAGGTACCCAGCGCCACAGCTGCGCCGAGTGTACGAGATGAGCGAATTGTCATGGCATCAGAAGTACAGGGCTTCGTAAACGCATGTCAAAGGGTGTAGTGCGTACAAATGCATGTGTTGCAACGGAATTGGCGCTGCACGCCCCGTGCGCGTGAATGTACAGCGGGCTGTACATTCACGCGCACGAGCACGTCAGCGAACCAACCCCTCCGCAATCGCCGCGGAATTGAAATCCATCATCTCCAGATAGGTAGGCGCTTCGGAATTCTCGTCACCGAGGGATTCCGTGAACAGCTTCACGACGCCGATCTCGATCCCCGCTTCCGACGCCATCACCTGCGCCAATCTGTCGGGCTGCGACGAATCGACGAAGATGGTCCGCACACCGGCGTCCCGTACCGTCCCCGCCAGCTCCGACAGGTCCGACGCACTCGGCGACGCCAATGTCGTGCCGCTCGGAATGACCGCACCGATCACCTCGAATCCGTACCGATCCGCGAGATACCCGAACACATGATGATTGGTCACCAACTTTCGACTGTCCGGCGCAATGGCGTCGAACCTCTCGGCCATCAAGGCGTCGAGTTCGACGAGCTTCGCATCGTAATCCGCCGCTGCCGCATCGACATTCACGCCGTCGACGTTGGCGTTCACTGCGTCACGAATCAACGTCACGACGCTGCGCATGCGCTCGGGGTCGGTCCAGATGTGCGGATCCTCGGCACCGGTCGACTGGCCCGTCACGTACTGGATGGGATCCGCAGCTGGTCCCGCCTCGACGACCTCGATGCCTTCCGAGCGCGCCGCATCGATGGTCTTCGCGACGCCTTCCTCCAGGCCGAGTCCGTTCACGATCATCAAGTCCGCAGATTCGACGCGTGCCGCCTCGGCGGCGGAGATCTCGAACGAGTGCGGATCCGAGTTCGGCGGCATCAGCACCATGACGTCGGCCTGGTCCCCGACGATATTCGACGTGATATCGCCCAGAATGTTCGTGGTCACCACGATCGTCGGTTTGCCCGACGCCCCGGCATCGGAACAGCCCGCGAGAACAGCCAGCAGCGGAAGTGCCAGCAGCATCAGCTTTTTCATGCGCCGACGACTCCGATCGAACCGGGCGAGTACTCGAAGTCGAACGTGCGCGCGACGCGCCCACCGTCACGGTAGTCGATCTCGACGACGGCGTTCGCAGCCGGATCCGACACGTACGCACGGGTTCCGGCGACGACGATCGCCGGCGAGTCGTCCTCGCCGACGGGCCCCGCCAGCACCGGCGTCGACGACAGTTCCGCCCCGGTCACCGCATCGAACGTCCGGAAAGTGCCGTCGGTCTGCAGCGACAGCACCGTCTTGCCATCGCTCGACATCCCCGACGCCACAGCCTCGTCCGCGGTCCGGGCCTCGACCCACTGGCCCGAGCGGGTGTCGAGGACGAGGACGCCCGTCGCCGTGGGTGCGGCGACGAGCGCGCCACGCGACCCATGTTCCACGGACCAGGCACGCTCGGCGTTCGGCGGGTACGGGAACTTGGTCGTCGCGAAGTCGGCCGTCGCGTCGACCTTCAGAATGCCGTCGTCACATGCGACGACGAAGTAGTTCGAGAACACCGCCTCGCCGTGCATCTCGGGGCAGGTCCCCTCGAGCGCTCTCACGAGTTCGCCGGAGCCGTCGCGCAATTCGAGGCCGTTCGGCAACTCCTCCTCGGTTCCGCCCGTCGACACGACGAAGTGGTCCGACAGCGGGACAGCGATGCCGTGATGCGGCGCGCTTTCGATGGTCGTCGCAACTGCGGACTCACCCTTGCTCAACGAGTCGAAGTCGACGACATCCGCCGTGCCCGAGCCGTCGAAGAACACCGACACCTTCCGATCACCGGCGATGACGTGGGCAGGTTCGTCCCCGTCCAGGGTGCCGATCTCGACGGGATCCTTGATGTACGAGTGCGAGTGGTCGCCATGTTCGATGGTCCACGATCCCGGATCGAGCACCGACGCCTTCTTCTCGTCCGTCGCGACGACGTAGCGTCCGTTGATCGTCGTGATGCGCGACGCGTCCTCGACGTCGAACGAATGCAGCGATTCCTCCGTCGCGAGGTCGAGCACATCGATGCGACCGGAGTCGGCGTCGGCTACCACGAGTCGCGGCTCGGCACCCTCGACCTCGGTCGACCCAGCTTCCGCAGCCAAGTCGCTACCGGCTCGCGCGGTTCCGGTCTCCTCGGCAACCGGTTCGGTCGGCTCTTCACTACTGCACCCAGCAACCGTCAGCGCCACGACGCCGACAGCCAGAACAATTTTCCGCACAGAATCTCCAGACAGATATGACAACGATTGTCATTACGGTAAACCATGTGGGTGTCCCGGTTCGACCGAGGGCGACCTTCGCTCACTCAGAGTGACCGAATGCGTCATTCGCTCAGCTCGGCCGGCGGTCCGGTTCGGACCGAGGGCGCCCCTCAGTCACTCTGAGTGACCGAATGCGTCCCTCGCTCAGCTCGCGCCCACGTACTAGCGAAGGCGCCCCTCAGTCACTCAGAGTGACCGTCTGTGACATTCGGTCACCACCCGGCATTCGGTCACCACCCAGCGCCCGCGCACCACCCGAGCCCCGCGCACCACCCGACCCCCGCGCACCACCTACCGCCCGCACCCCCGCGACCAGGAAGAACTGCAGCACTGCCAACCCTGCGATCGTGGCGCCCGCGGCGGTGTTGGCGTGCCACGACACGAGGAGCCCCACGACTACAGCCGACCATCCGAACAACGTGGCCAGGATCATCGACGGCACGATCGACCGCCCGAACAAGTACGCAGTCGCCGACGGTGCCACCAACAGCCCGAAGACCAGCAACGTCCCAACGATCCGGAACGACGCAACCACTGCCAGCACCACCAACGCCAGCAGCACCACATGCGCCAACCGCGGTCGGAATCCGAACGTCTGGGCCTTCCGCTCGTCGAACACCAGCGCCACGAACGGCCGGTAGGCGACGACCGACACCACCAGCGCAACCAGGGCCGCAACCGCGAGAAACACCAGGTCCGCGTATGTCGCCGACAGGACATCACCGAACAGGAACGACGTCAGGTCCACCGCAAAGGATCTTGCCCTCGACACGATCACGACCCCGAGCGCGAGCATGCCGACGAATAGCAAGCCGATGCCCGTGTCCTCCGACAGCCGCGAGTGTCGCGACACCCACGCCACTCCTCCGATCATGACGACGGCACTCACTGCCGCGCCGATCAGCAGGTTCGCACTCATCAGGTACGCGATCGCGACGCCCGGCAGCATGCCGTGCGATACCGCGTCGCTGAGAAAAGCCATGCCGCGCAACACGACCCAGGTTCCCACCAACGCACACAAGATCGATACGAGCATGCCTGCCCACAGGGCGCGCTGCACGAACGAGACAGCGAAGGGGTCGAGTAGCCAATCCACATCCAGCACCATATGCGACAATGGTTGTCATGAACGAATCGGTGACCGTACGCAACCTCTCCGTCCGGTACGGCAACACCACCGCGCTGCACGACGTCACCGCATCGTTCGGGCCCGGCACCGTCACCGCACTCGTCGGGCACAACGGATCTGGCAAATCGACGCTGCTGCAATCACTTGCGGGGATCGTCACGCCCTCACACGGCACCGTCGACACTCACCGATGTTCCGTCGCCTACGTCCCCCAACGCTCCGACGTGAACGACCGCATGGCCATCACCGTCGGCGAGGTGGTTGCCATGGGCACCTGGCCGCGACGCGGCATCCTCGGACGGGCCACGAAGCAAGATCGACAAGCAGTCGACGACGCCATCGCGCGCCTGAAGTTGACCGAACTCCGGTCACGCCGATTGTCGACGCTCTCCGGTGGCCAACGTCAGCGAGCGCTCCTCGCGCAGGCACTCGTCGAACGAGGTGATCTCGTCCTGCTCGACGAACCCACCACCGGTCTCGACGCCGAGGCCCGCGAAATCATCAACGGCGTCGTCGACGACGAGGCGGCCAGGGGCGCCGTCGTCGTCATGGCAACGCATGACCTCGACGACGCCCAACGGGCGCACACCACCATCACGCTCGGGCGCGGGGAGGTTCTTTCGGTGCACGCTCCAGAGCACGAGCCTCGACGGTCTCGATCGCTGCAACGAGTGTCTCGACAGTGACCTCGGCGGTCGTGTTCCGGATGTGGGGAGCGGACATGGCGGCGACTGCGAGTTCGCGAATCTCGTCGGGCGCTGCGTCGTGCATCCCCATGTCGGCCAACGACGTCGGTAGCTGCACTGCCGACAACAAGTCCGTCACTTCACCGACCAAGTCGTCGTGGTGACGCTCCAGCGCGAGCTGTACGAGTAGTCCGTAGGCGACGTGATACCCGTGCAGCGCCGACCGAGTTCCCCTGCCTGCCATGAGTCCCCTGGTCATGCAGTGCGCTATGGACAGTCCCCCGTTTTCGTATCCGATCCCGGACAGCAGCACGACCGCCTCGACCACCGATTCGACAGCAGGGGTGAGTTCGTCGTTCTCGACTGCTTTCACGGCGTCGACCGCATGTGTCGCGAGCATGTCGTAGCAGCCGGCCGTGACGATGCTCCCGATGTCCAGCGGCCGGGTTCCCTGCATCGTGTTTCCGGTCCCGACTCTGCACGCGTCGGCCTCGAACTTCTTCGCCACTGCGTCGCCGATGCCGGAAATCAGGAACTGGACAGGAGCACGTGCGATCAGCGCGGTATCGACCACCACGCAACTCGGGTTGAACTCCAGGTTGCCGACTTCGCACAGCACATGACTCTCGTTGTAGATCGCCAAGATCCGCGCGGTCGGTCCGTCGTTGGAAGCGATGGTCGGGCAGGTAACCATTTCCGCGCCCAGATCGATGGCTATGCCCTTGGCAAGATCCAGCGCCTTGCCCCCACCGATCCCCACGACCACGTCACGCCCCCGATCTCTCACCAGGGCGGCATGTTCGGCGATGTTCGGCCGCGTCACATCACCGGAACACGTCAACACCTCGTAGTCCGTGCCACTTTCCTCGAACGACCCCGTCACGACCGAACCGAGCGTCGCAAGCACGAATTCATCGACGACGACCAATGGACGACGCCCGTGCTCGGCGACGAAACTCGCCAAGTCACGAATGACATCCGGTCCCTGAATGTACCGACGGGGCGCGCCGAACTGGCGGTAGTCGACTGTCATGCGAACGCCCAGTTACCCGTCACCACGGCGTCGGTGATCGCATCCTGGTCGAGACCGAAGACCTTCTCGTTGTAGGCCTGAGACCCGCAGGGATGAAATCGGTCGTGCAGACCGATACGCGTGACGGGAACAGCAATACCGCGATCATGCACCACTTCGATCACCGCAGTCCCCAATCCGCCTGCGCGCAATCCGTTCTCGACCACCACCACGCGTCCGACCGACGAGGCGATGTCGACGATCGCCTGCTCGTCCAACGGCTTGATCGTCGGAACGTGTAGAACCGCGGCCGACACACCGAGATCTCGGGCGGTATCCGACGCCTTCATCGCTCGTTCCGTCATGAACCCGGTGCTGATGACTGCGACGTCCGTTCCTTCGCGAACCCGCCGCGCCTTGCCGACGACGAACTCGAAATCGGACTCGTCGAACACCACGGGCACCTTGCCGCGCAGATTTCGGATGTAGAAGGTGCCAGGAGTTGCTGCCGCCGCACGCACTGCGTGTCGCAATTCGACGGCGTCGCACGGGTCGATCACCGTGAGGTCAGGAACGCTGCGCATCACGACCAGGTCCTCCAGCGACTGGTGCGTCGCGCCGTACGGGTTCACCAATCCTGGTGATCCCGCGACGATTTTGACGTTCGCCTTGCTGTGGGCGCACGCGATCGCGATGAAGTCCAGCGCACGTCTCGACAGGAACGCCGCGTAGGTGGCACAGAACGCTGTCTTTCCTACCTTCGCCAGTCCGGCAGCCATCATGACTGCACTCTGTTCGGCGACACCGGCATTGAAATAACGCTCGGGGTACGCCTTCATGAACGGGACGATGTCGGAGTACTTCGACATGTCGGCGCTGAGTCCGACGATCGACGGATTCGTCTTCGCCAGTTCGACGAGCTCGTTACCGAACGGCGCTGTCTCGTAAGGCCCTTGAACCTCGGCGATTTCACCCATGCCTCCGGCACGGTTCAGCAGATCAGGCATGGTTGTTCTCCAACTCTTCGATGAGCGACGCCCATTCACCCGGTTCGACGCGTACGAAGTGCGCGCGTTCTCTGGCGACCAATGTCGGCACGCCGCGCCCGGGGGTGGTGCGCGCGATAATCACTTTCGGACGGTCGGTGACGCTGTCGAGTCGATCGAAGGCCGTGCACAATGCATCGACATCGTTGCCGTCGACTTCCTCGACCGCCCAACCGAACGACGCCCACTTGTCCGCGACCGGTTCCATGTCGAGCACCATCGGACCGTCCGCCTGTATGCCGTTGCAGTCGACCACCGCGGTGAGGTTCGCGCACCGAAAGCTCGCAGCCGACATCGCGGCCTCCCACGTCGACCCCTCTTGCAGCTCCCCGTCGGACAGTTCGACGATCACCTTCGAATCCCGGCCGTCGAGCCTGAGCCCCAGGGCCATCCCGACGCCTTGGCCGAGACCATGCCCCAACGAACCACCGGTGATCTCGACACCCGGTGTTTCGTCGAATGTGCTCATCGGCAGGTCACTGCCGTTGAGCCCGTAGGTCGCGATGTCGTCGTCGTCGAGAATTCCGATTTCCGCCAAGACTGCGTAGAGCGCGACGGAGTAGTGCCCGGTCGACAGCACGAAACGGTCGCGGTCCACCCATTCGGGATCGGCCGCGTCGAACCGCAACTGCCGGAAGTAGACGACCGCAAGCACATCTGCGATTCCCAACCCCTGGGCGATGTATCC
The DNA here is from genome assembly GCF_003336925.1 of Rhodococcus sp. Eu-32. NCBI lineage: Bacteria > Bacillati > Actinomycetota > Actinomycetes > Mycobacteriales > Nocardiaceae > Rhodococcus > Rhodococcus sp. Eu-32. The sequence goes on from NZ_QGNK01000009.1 coordinate 20,854, forward strand.
CTCGCCCTTGTCCGCCGCCATATGCATCATTCGACGCCTCAGCGCAAAACTTCTGTCGCGCAACTGCTCCGGCGCAACAGCCGTCGTGAGAACTGTCATGTCACGCAACCTCGTCCTTGTAGCTGTTGTCACTGTGGAATGTTCCGTCGATGGTGATGCCACCATCCACTTCGAGTACGACACCGGTCACGAACGACGCATCGGCGGACACCAGGAAGGAAATTGCCGACGCCACCTCCTCGGGCCGTCCGAAGCGCATCAACGGCGTTCGCATCAGGATCCGGTCGCGGTCGAGCGTGCCGCTTGCAATGCCCGACTGCATCATGCCGGTGTCCATGTATCCGGGAGCGACGGCGTTGACACGAATGCCCCGTCTCCCCCACTCCGCAGCCAAGGTCCGTGTCATTCCGACCACCCCGGTCTTCGCAGTGCTGTACGCCAACCGATGCGGTAATCCGAACGTCGACCCCACCGACGCCAGGTTGACGATCGCAGGCGCCGAGGATTCGAGCAGTCTCGGGAATGCCGCCCTGCTGCACCGCATGGCACCACCGAGGTGAACGGACAGCTCGCGTTCCCAGCGATCGGACTCGGTGTCCTCTGCGTTGGATCTCGAGATGATGCCCGCATTGTTGACCAGTACATCCAGCCCGCCGCCGACCGAATCGACCACGGCGAAACAGTCTCGCACCGAGGAATCGTCGGTTACGTCGATAGCTACCGCTGTGGCGGTAATTCCCTCGGCCGTGAGCTTCTCTACGGACTCGTTGGCGCGGTCTCGAACGATATCGGCGACGATCACGTGAAAACCGTCTTCTCCCAGCCTTTTCGCGGTCGAGAATCCGAGTCCCTGCGCACCTCCCGTGATCAGTGCGGTGCGCATCATCGAGCCTGCCCTTCGAGCGGCTTGCCGATCTGGGCCTCTGCTTCGAGTGCGACGGCGTCACCCTCGTCGAACGGCTCCCACATGATGGCTCGGCAGATGACGACACCGATCAGTGGGACGATCGCGAAGATCGTGATGGTCGTGGACAATCCGTACGCGTCGACCATGTTCGGGAACGCGTAGAGACCGACGATTCCGCCGAGACTCTGTGAAACGGTGGCGATTTGGCCACCGCGACCACGAAGATCACTCGGATAGGCCATGGCCGCCATGGTCAATCCCGATACACCCGGTCCGGCAGAGTGGAAGAAGATGAACATCGCCGGCACCAGGAACATCAACGCGGTGGGCAGAGAATCGAAGAAGACGCCGAGCACCAGGATCATGGCCGCGACTGCCAGGAAGCCGTACATTGCTGCGCCGTGCGCGCCGAGCTTACGTGCCACCCAGATGGATGCGATGCCGCCGATGATGCCGAAGATGTTGAACACCAACGATCCGAAGATCGCTTCTCCGAATCCGCCCCCGAAGAGCGTCAACGCGATGACCGGCAAGTAGTAGGCAACGGCGTAGTACTGCAACGCCTGCATCGCGGTGACGCCGTTGGCCAGAATCGTCCGTCGACGGTAGGTCTTGCTGAACAGATCGGACCACTTGCCGGTGTCCGTGCGCTGTTCGTCCGCCGCGAGAACTCCCGATGACGGAAACACCGGTTGAATTTCGTAGACCTGGTTCAGGGATTTCTCGAGTCGACCGAGGTCGTTCTTCTCCGCGAGCCAGCGTGGACTCTCGGGCATGAAGAAGATCTGGCCGACGGTGACGATGATCGCGAACACTGCCGCGGCTGCGAGTGACCAGCGCCAGATGTTCAGACCCAGGTCGAAGTTGTAGAGCCCGAGTACGACCAGCAATGCGAAGGAACTGGAGATGTACCACTGGGCCTGCCAGAAGTTCAGGAGATGGCGTCGCAGCTTCGGGAGGAACTCGGCCAGGTACGCCATCGCCACGCCGAGATCGATGCCGTACGCGGCGCCGGCCAGGCATCGGCCGAGGACGAGTATCAGGAAGTCCGGCGCTGTGGCCATGATGGCGAGCGCTATGACGGCAACGATCTTGGCCACCACCATCAACTTGACGCGACCGAAACGGTCCGCAAGAAAGCCGCAGGTCAATGCGGCGATGAGAGTAGCGATGTACCCGTAGGAGCTGACCAGGCCCACTTCGTTCGCACTGAGACCGAGCTGTTCGGTCATCGGGCTCGTACCGGCGCTGAGGACCGCGAGATAGAAGGCCTCGAACGCGATGCCGCCCAATCCGAGGAGCAGCAGCAGTTTGTGGCGACGTGTTCGGATGTCTTCGAGGTCGATCAGATCGTTGATGTCCCGAACCGAATTGATCGTCAGAGATCGCATATCGGATTCCGTTCTGTCACAACCTCATCGGTTGTGTCCGATTAGTGGAGAGGAAGGGAGGAGGTGAGAATACCCAGAGCGTCGAGAGGTGTTTCGAGCGAGAGGTCGGGCGCGTGCGGAGACAGAAGCTCCGCGCCGTAGTATCCGTAGTTCGCGCCAGCAGTGCGCACGCCGGCGGCTCTTCCGGCGAGAATGTCCTGCGGGCCGTCACCGACGTACCAGGATCCGGCGATATCGATGTGCGATCGTTCGATACCGATTCGGATCGGCGTGGGATCAGGCTTACGCTGGACCGAATCATCCGCTGTGACAATGCAACTGAGCAAAGCCGGGTCGATGCCCACCCATTCGAGATCGAGGAGCAAGCGCTTCCGCGACTTGTTGGTCACTATACCGAATTTCGTTCCGCTGGAGGCCAATTCGGAGATCAGGTCGAAAGTTCCATCATAAGGCCGCACGTGCTTGTACGCGCCGCCGACGTAGTGACGTCCGTACGCGTCGACCAGCTCCGCAGCGTCGCCGTCCGACCACGTTGCGAACACTTCGATGGGCCGTGGTGCCATGAGAACGTGGACGTCCTCGAGCTCGGGGGGTAGAGGTACGCCCAGTTCGTCCTCGAAGGTTCGGCGGTACGCCGCGAGAATTGCACCGCCGGAGTCGACCAACGTGCCGTCGAAGTCGAACAGAATTCCGCTGTCGTTCGACATCAGCTGGCCCGGACCGGCTCGAACGCGAAGAACTGCGCCGGGTTGACGACGAACAATTGATGAATCAGCTTGTCGTTCATGCGCGCCTGGACTCGGCGGGTCAATCCCGCGAAACCCGGTGTGCCCCCGTAGCTCGGTTGATAGCTGGGGCGCCCGAGGTCGCCGGACACCATGACCTTCGTGAATCCGTCGTCGAAAAGCCGTTCCACGAACGAAATTCGGATGTCGTCGGACGGGTATTTCGGTTTGGTCCAGTGATCGAAGCCGATCCAGACCCCCGTCGACGCCAGTTCGCGCACGTAGTCGTAATCGAGGTTGCGGTCGACGTGCCCGATCAGGACGCGATCAGGATCGACACCGTGTTCTTCGAAACCAGCGACCTGGACGGTGCCGAGCTTGCCTGCCTGGCAATGCGTCGAAATCGGGGCTCCCGTCGCGAGATGAGCTCGCGAGACCGCCCTCTGGACCTTTTTCTCGTCGTCGCGAATGTGGTCCGTTCGGCACGTTCCGTACTTGATGACGCCGGCGCGAAGATCGGTGCCGTCGACGCCGACGGTGACGTCGTCGATGAACCGCTGCGCCACATCGTCGACACTGTCGGCCTCGACCGAATCAGGATAGTAGATGCCCTTCTGGTAACCCGACGCCGACACCACGTGTACGTCGCTGCGGGATGCCGCGGCGAGCAGCTTGGCCGCGTTCCGACCGTAGTCGGCAGTGGTCATCTCGATCAGCGCGCCGCCACCGACCGCCTCGAAGTCCGCGAGCTCGGACACGGCGTTGTCCACGTTGTCCAACACCATGTCCGAGTCCTCGTTCGTCGCCCACGCAGGGGGTTTCGTGAACAAGTGTTCGTGACACAGCGTGACGCCGAGTTCTGCGGGATCGATATCTCCCAGAACGGTTCTGACGATCATTGGTTCTCCTTGTGGGAATGCGAGAAAGCGAACTGCCGAGCCCATGCAGGTGCCAGCGGCTGCAGCAGTGCGCGGTAGGTGGCGAACATGTCGTCGTACGTGCTCGCCGTAGTCGGATCGGGGTCGTAGACAGCCCCGTCGCGGACAAGTGTTGTCGTGGCGTGGGTCAAGTCGCGATAGTGGTCGACGGCGACGCCTGCGAGCATCGCGGCGCCGAGAGCGCCGGATTCGGCGACGTCGGGGACGACCATCTGCTTCTGCATGACGTCGGCGATGACTTGGCACCAGGCCGCACTGCGGGCGCCGCCGCCGGTCAGACGAATCTCCGTGATGTCCGTGGGCATCGCTTCGTAGCAGTCGCGAATGGCCAGTGCCGTGCCTTCGAGCACCGCTCGGATCAGCTGGTCGCTGGAGGTCTCGGGACCGAATCCCACGAAACTCCCCCGCGCCTGGACGTTCACGAACGGTGCCGTCGCACCTGCCGTGTTGAGGTACGGGTGAAAAATCACGCCGCCGTTGCCCGGGTGCGTTGCGACTGCCGCCTGCTCGACGACGGACCCGAATGTTGTTGTTCCGTTCCGTATGTCGGAGAAGAGGTCACCGCAGAAGGTCTGCACGACCCAGTCGAGGCACAGAGTCCCACCGCCGGAGTTGGTGATCTGTCGCTGCCACCGGCCATCCGGCATGAGAAAGCTGAACCCGATTCCGGGAGGGTCGAACAGCGGCTCCGCGCTGGACGTGCCGTTCATCAGACTGGTGCCGAGTGTCGTCGTCGCCTGTCCGTCGCCCTGTGCGCCGATTCCGATCATGTTCGCGGTCGCGTCCCCACATCCCGCGGCGACGGCCGTTCCGACCGGGAGGCCCGTCAGCGCAGCGGCTTCGGCCGTTACTCGACCCAGCACGGCGGCACTGGGCCGAACGGGCGCGACGAAGCGCACGGCCTCGGGAATACCGAATGCGTCGAAGATGATGTCCGACGTCGTGCGGCCCGCGAGATCACAGGGCCAGAAGGACAGGTCGGATTCCTCGGTGGAGATCACCCCGGTGAGACGGTAGTTGATGTAGTCCTTCGCCATGAACACGGTGGAGATGCGTGCGTAGCGTTCCGGGTCGTGCTCCTTCAACCACGCAAGCAGCGGGTACGGCATGCCGGGGATCATCGCGTTGCCGCCCAGGGCGTAGAGCACGCCCTCGGCGTCGCGGCCGATGACATCGTCGAGCACGTCCGTTGCGCGCGCATCCGGCCAACAGATGGCGTTACCGACCGCAGTACCCTCGTCGTCCAACGCCCACAATCCACCCATGTGCCCGGTGACACCGACACCGAGATACTGCGTGTCCCGAGGTAGCCGTCCCACGACGTCTGCGATCGTTGCCGCCGTTGTCTGCCATGTCTTTTCACAATCTTCTTCGTGACGGTCACTCCCCGCTCGAACAGACGGTGTCGGACACCCGGATTCGGCGAGTAGTTCACCGGAGAACGCGTCGACCGCGATCGTCTTGATCGAACTGGTCCCCTTGTCGACTCCGATGAGCACCGTGGGTGCGGACAGCTCACCCACGACACACCACCTGAGCAACATCGTCGAGAGCGGGACGCATGGAATCCACGAAGGGCCGTCTGTCCCCGGATTCGAGAAATCGAACGACGGACCCGGCAGTCACGTGCTCGCAGTGCACCATGAACGTCGCGATCCCCAAGCGCGTCACCTCGGCGATCACGGCGTGGCAGCACGCTTCCCATACCGCGCCCAGTACCTCGTCGATCGTCGTCTTGTACGACGCCCCGACGAGAATGCCGAGAGCAGTCGCGTCCGGAACCCGGTAGGACAGCGGGGACGTTCCACGAAGATGGTCCGCGACCAGGCTGCGAATCCTTGCATCGTCGTAGTTCGACGGCGCGAACCGCCGCACGACGGAATCGAACTCTGCGAGACCGGTGCCCACGATGGACTCGACGATCGATCCATCTCTGACACAGTCGAACTGGGCAGCCTCGCCGACAGTGATGTGCCATCCGTCGACCCGTTCGATCATGGAATGCGGTACCTGCGAAACGGCTGTCATGTTGCTCCTCGGTGAGCGTCGCCCACAGGAGTGGGCGGAAGACCTTGCATGTTGTCCGGAATCCGGATAGCCTGTCCGGAATCCGAGAGAACGGTCTCACAGGGCCGTCGAAGTGTCAACGGTCACACCGAGGAAGTCCGATGCCTGCTATCCCCGAGCTCGAGATCGATCCGAAGAATCACATTGCGTCGGTCGTCAAAGCGACCCGCATTCTCGAGGCGTTCGACCGCGAATCCCCCGAACTCTCCATCAACGAACTGGTGAAACGGTGCGGCTACACGCGCACGACGACGCATCGAATACTCGCGACGCTCGAGCTCACCGGTTGGCTCGAACGAACGTCGACGGGCGACTACAAGATGACACTGCGCGTCTTCGAACTCGCGTCCAGTGTTCTCGGCAGCTTCGACCTCCGCACCGAAGCCAGTCATGTGATGTCCGATCTGGCAGCGCGCTTCGACGAGAACGTGTACCTCGTCGTACCGGACGGCACGAGAGCGGTCTGCCTGGACCTCATCGAAAGCAGTCGTCCCGTACGCGTCATGTCGCTGTCCGTCGGCAGATCTCTCCCGCTGTTCATCGGCGGCGCGCCCGTGGCGTTGCTCGCCGAACTCGAGGACACGTTGCTGCCGCGACTGCTCTCATCGGGACCACTCACGACGCCGCTGGGACAGGACGTCGACGAACCGACGCTCCGCCGGATCCTCGCCGACACCCGTGCCCGCGGCTACGCGATCAGCCTCGAGGACGTCACCCCTGGGGTCGCGGCTCTCGGCGCCTGCATCTTCGACCGCGCGCGGCGACCGGTCGCTGCGTTGAGTTTCGGAGGGTTCCTTTCCAACTTCGAGCAGCCCCGCAGGACGGAGTTGGCCGAAGCATTGGTCGACGGCGCCCGGACCATCTCTCGCCGACTCGGTTTTCAAGACCGCGCGTGAGGTGCGTTCTAGCGCACCGCCACCCGCAACGACTCGTCCGGCTCCGATACCACTGCCGGAGGCCTTCCCGACAGCAGGTCCAACGCAACCTTGGGGCGCGCCAGCAACTCTCGCGCGTAGTTGCGCCATTCCGGCAGCCATCCGCATTCGCAGCCGGCGGTGACTCCGTCGGCGTCGATTCCCACGTCGCGACACAGCGCGACGGCCCGCGACACGTGCAACGGCTGGCTGACGACCAAAGCCTTGGTGACGCCGAACGTCGTCGCGGCCCGGACACACGAGTCGTACGTGTCGATTCCGTAGTCGTCGCTCACGATGATGTCGCGATCGATTCCGGCGTCGACCAGATACTCGGTCATGGCATCGATTTCGTTGCCCGACAGTCCGTCTCGATTTCCGCTGACCAGAATTGCCTTGGCCTTGCCGGACTCCACCAACGCGATCGCCGCGTCGAGTCGCCCGGACAGGAATCCGCCCGGCTTGCCGCCGTGCACCACGGCACCGAGCACGATGACCACCGGAGCTTCCGGCGCGTCGGCCACATCGTGCACACGTCCGGATGCCGCGTGCGCGACCCACGCCGTCGACGCAGCGATGGCGGCAACGGCAAGCGCAACCAGTACGCCTACGACCTGAACGAGCCTGCGCCGAAACTTTCTCACTCACGCGAGAATACCGTCAGACCGGTTCGGGCTCCGTCGTCGACAACGCCAGCGCCGACTCGATGGCCGCGACGTCATCCACCCGCGTCACCGTTGCGATGTACCCGTCGGGACGGATGACGACGATGCCGCCGTGCTCCTGCAGACCGTATCGCTCGGCGATCTCGTCGTCCCACACTGCTACTGCCGTCGTACCGGGTATCGAAATCGGTTGCGTTTCAGCCTTCACGACGAGTAGAACATGGTCCGACGGCCGTGCTCGACGCGTCTTCACGAGGTACGGCCACAACTCGGTCCCCACCACTGCGGGCGCGGCCTCCCCCGCCTTCACTCGCGCGTGCAGGCCCTTCCGAACGATCGGGCTGTGCACGTACGAAATCGAGTACTCCTCCATCTCGTCGGCGATGCGCCGCTGCGCGAAGCGCTCGCCTCCGACGACGTGAACGAGCCGATTGCGCACGCCCCGTGCAACTTTCGACGTCATCGTGGCGCCACGTGTGATCAGCGTCGTCTCGCCGATGACGTGCGCAGCGACGGGGTGGCGTTCGTCGTGGTAGCTGTCGAGCAGCGTCTCCGACGCCGTATCCATCACTGCCGCAGCGAGTTTCCACCCGAGGTTGAACGCGTCCTGCATGCCTGTGTTCATCCCCTGCCCGCCGGCCGGACTATGCACGTGCGCCGCATCGCCGGCGAGGAACACCCGGCCGGTTCGATAACGCGGAACTTGCGCGTGATGAATCTCGAACGTCGTCAGCCAACGCGGTGACCGGAGCTGGGCGCCGAGACCACGCTCGTCGCACACCTGCTGTAGCCACTCCATCGTCGCCTCACGGTCTCGATCCGCGGCGTCGATTTCGGCAATCACCCGAACACGATCACCCACCATCGGGAAGATGAGCGCCGGACCACCACCCGACGACGCGAACATGTGCATCGCCCGTCGATCCAGGTCGTAGGTCGCGTCGACGTCACCCATCAGGAACCGCTCGCCCTTGAAGGAGCCTTCCAGCTTCTGGCCGAGATGATGCCGAACGGTGCTCGACGCCCCGTCCGTCCCCACCAGGTAGCGACACGTGATGCTGCCGGTCGACGTGAACGCCTGCACCGACGCGCCGTCCTGCGTGAAGTCGATCAGCTCGACACCCCGCTCGATCTCGACGCCTAGCTCCCGAAGCCGGGCGGTAAGAATGCGTTCGGTTTCGGTCTGCGCCGTCGTCACCGAGAAGGGATACGGACTGTCGACGGTATCGAGCGGGACGTCGGCCAGCATCTTCCCGTCGGCGTGGAAGTGCAGCGCAGTGGTCCGGCGGCCGGAATCGACGATCGCGTCGACGACGCCCATCGCGTCCATCATCTCCAGACTGCGCGCATGGACGACCACGGCTCGCGATTCGTCGGTCGGTTCGGTGCGGCGGTCGATGATTCTGGTCGCGACCCCTCGGCGCGCCAACTCGACTGCCAGCACCAAACCCACCGGCCCTGCCCCCACCACCAGGACATCTGTATCGAACGACGTCATGTGCAGCATCGTGTCCGACGCCGCGGCGTCCTGCCGCCGGTCGGCCACAATTCACCCTGTGGTGATCGACAAAATCACCCGTTTCTTCCGCCCGCGGGCGATCAGCGGTTCGAGCACCTGCAGGATGCGGTATTCGAGACCGTACTTCTTCTTGATCTTCTCGGTGGCCCGATCGGCGGCATTGCCGGTGACGATGACCGCTTGCCCCTGCAGCGCGACGGCGTCGTCGGCCACCTTGCCGCGCCGGGTGCACGGCCGCAGCTCGACGCGGCCCGAGTTTCTGATGCGCTTGACCTTGCCGGTCTCGGCCGGCGTCGTGACAACCAGCGTGTCACCGTCGCGCGCGACCCACACGGGTGTCGAGACGGGCTCTCCCGACCGGCGGAAGGTGGTCAACGAGACGAAGGCCTCGTCGCCCAATGATTCCAACGATGCTGTCATGCCACAACGTTACGCACCCGGATCCACTGAAACTGCCGCCTCGTTCGTTCGGTTCCGTAGTGTGCACTCTGTGATGCGCACCACATCGAGCACCGGAGGAACAGGACGTACATGAAGAGCACGATGCAGGACACCCCTCTGTCGATCGGCCAGCTGGTCCGCTTCGGGACGACGATTCACGCCGACGCCCGGATCACCACTTGGGGTGACGACGGTCCCAGCACTGTCACTTTCGCCCAATTGGGCCGACGCGCAGCGCAACTCGCGCACGGCCTACGTTCCATCGGAATCGACGACGACCAACGCGTCGGCACGTTCATGTGGAACAACGCGGCACACATGGAGGCCTACATGGCCGTGCCCGCGATGGGGGCGGTGTTGCACACCCTCAACATCCGACTGTTCCCCGAACAGCTCGTCTACATCGCGGAGCACGCCGAAGACCGAGTGATCATCGCCGACGCCAGTCTGCTGCCCCTCTTGACGCCGCTGCTCCCGAAGATGCCGACCGTCCGGCATCTGGTCGTCGTCGGCGCCGACCCGGCGGACGTGCAGGCGCCGTCTCACATCGAGGTGCTGAATTACGAGGCCCTGCTCGACGGCAAGCCCGAGGAATTCGACTGGCCCGAGCTCGACGAACGATCAGCTGCCGCAATGTGTTACACGTCCGGGACCACCGGCGATCCGAAGGGCGTCGTGTATTCGCATCGCTCGATCTGGTTGCACTCGATGCAGGCATGCATGTCGGACAGCATGGGCCTCGCGCAGTCCGACACGGTCCTCGCGATCGTGCCGATGTTCCACGCGATGTCGTGGGGTCTGCCCTACGCCGCGCTGATGGTCGGTGCGTCGATCATCATGCCCGACAAGTACCTGCAGCCCGCGCCCCTCGCTCAGATGATCGAAACGCTCCGTCCGACGGCGGCAGCTGCGGTCCCGACCATCTGGCAGGCCCTATATGCGCATCTCGCCGAGCACCCGGTCGACCTGTCGTGTCTGCGCGACGTGTTGGTCGGCGGAAGTGCTTGCCCGCCGTCGCTGATGCGGGCGTTCCACGAGGAGTACGGCGTACACATCACACAGGCGTGGGGCATGACCGAGACCTCGCCGGTCGGTACGTCGGGCAGGCCCGACGCCGGACTGTCGCCGGAGGAAGAGTTCGACTTGCGCTGCACGCAAGGGCGATTCATCGCTGCTGTCCGGGCGAGAATTGTCGACGACGCAGGCACCGAACTGCCCTGGGACGGAACCAGCGTCGGTGAACTCGAAGTTCGTGGGCCGTGGATCACGGGCAGCTACTACCGCAACGACGCGTCGGACAAGTTCGACGACGGGTGGCTGCGCACAGGTGACGTCGGCACCATCTCGTCACGCGGCTACCTGACGCTGACCGACCGCGCCAAGGACATCATCAAGTCAGGCGGCGAGTGGATCTCGTCGGTCGAGTTGGAAAACCACGTCATGGAACACCCCGACGTGCGTGAGGCTGCGGTCATCGGCGTCCCCGACGCAAAGTGGGACGAGCGACCGCTGGTTGCCGTCGTCGTGCGCGACGGTGCGAGCATCACTGCAGACGAGCTCAAGAAATTCCTCGACGGCCGCGTCGCGCACTGGCAGTTGCCGGAGCGGTGGACGTTCATCGACGAGGTACCCAAGACGAGCGTCGGGAAGTACGACAAGAAGCGGCTTCGGAGCACGCACGCGGAAGGTGGGCTGACGGTCGTCGAAATTTAGTGCGGCTGCGCCGCCCGTGCGCGGAAAGTTGGGCCAGGGCCCAACTTTCCGCGCACGGGTCGCGTAGCGGCCACTTCGGTCGGCCAGGGCTGTGGCAAATTGCTACAGTGGAGGTCGTTGTCACCCGATCGGAGATGATTATGGCCACCACCTCGTCCTTACGGATAGACGACGACCTATACGCCGCGGCGAAGTTGGCGGGTGCAGTCTCGAGTCGCAGCGCCGCGCAGCAGGTAGCCCATTGGGCTCTCGTCGGTCGGGAAATGGAAACGTCCCGCCATGTGTCGGCGCGCGATATCTCGGACGTCCTGGCTGGCAGGAAGGCGTACGACTCCCTGTCCGCCCGAGAGCAGGCGGTCACTCGTGCTGAATGGACCGAGCGCATCGAGGCGTTGACGGGATCTTTGAACTTCGAGAGCGAGTTCGCCGACGAGGGACGTGCGTACGTCGAAATCGACGCAGACGGCAACGTGCAGCACAGGAAGCCCGGCGCCGAACCCGCATGAGCGCCGATCCTGTTCTACACCTGCTTGCGGGTCCGAACGGCGCGGGAAAGAGCACCTTTTATGCTCGCGTTCTGTTACCGGTAACCCATCTACCGTTCGTGAACGCCAATGAGATCGCCCACGCTCGCTGGCCTGGCGCTGAGGCCGCACATGCCTACGACGCGTCGAGTATCGCCGCCGAGCAGCGTGTTGAATTGCTCGCGGATCGGCAATCATTTGTGACGGAGACCGTCTTCTCGCACGAGTCCAAGCTAAGTCTCAGTGAAACCGCGGTCGACGCCAGTTACCTGGTGACCTTGCATGTCGTCGCAATTCCAGTCGACCTTGCCGTTGCTCGTGTGGCCAATCGCGTGCGAGTGGGTGGCCACGCGGTTCCGGAGACGAAGATTCGCGAGCGTTACGACCGACTGTGGCCCCTGGTGCGATCCGCAATCGCAGTCGTTGATCGCGCTGTCGTGTACGACAATTCGACCGCCCGTGCGCCGTTCCGGACCGTCGCACGTTTCGATCGCGGTCGATTGATCGGCAACGCCGACTGGCCGGAGTGGACGCCCGCCGCCCTCCGTCAGTAGACCGCGTTGGACGCCGAGCGGTGGCAGTGGCCGGAGGACTACTCCGCCCCAGCCCCAAGTTTCGGTTCGTACCTTAGCGACACCGCACCCGACGCGAATTCCTGACGCCCGACGGGCACGAGATCCAGGGGCGTCTTTATCCCTTCGAACAACGTTCGCCCGTGGCCGACGATCCGGGGATGAACGATGAACTCGTACTCGTCGATCAATCCCATCTCGGCCAGCGCCGTCGGTAGAGTCACGCCGCCGACATACAGACCCTCACCGGGCTTCTGTTTCAGTTGCTGCACAGTCTCTTTCAAGTCTTCTCGCACCAGCTCGGAATTCCACTCGACGCTTGTAAGCGTGTTCGACACGACATACTTCTTCTTCGCGCCGATTGCCGTGGCGAACGGCTGCGTCCACTCGGGCATTTCGGGTCCGGGTTCACGCCACGCCTCTTCCATCATCTGGTAAGTCACTCGACCGAGGATGAGCGCGTCGGCGCGCGCGATGATGTCCGCCGAGTGCTGATGCATTTCCGGATCTGGCGTCACCGCCGTGTGGTCTATACAGCCGTCGAGCGTGACGTTGATGGAGTAGCGCAATGGTCGCATGCGGGGAAGGTACCGGAAAGCACCGACGCGGTTCAGGCTTTGGACGTAAGGTCCGTCAAGTCGCGGAACAGGTCCTTTGCGATGTCACCGAAAGAACGATCCTCGTCGGCCGCGATCCACTGCCGGAATGCGACGCCGAAGACTGCAACGCCGACCTCCGCAGCCAGTACAGCCTGCGGTTCGGACACACCACGATCGGTGAGCGCCGACGCCACTGCGCGCGCCAGCGCCGCCAATTTGAGCAACTCTCGTTCCTGCAAGCCAGGATTCGCGTCGATGACGGTTTGTCGTGTACGCGAATGCGGCCGTTGGTCGTCGTTAAAGAACGCGGCTGCCGACGCAACTGCCTGCGCGACGACCTCGATGGTTGCCGCCTCGTCGGATGCTTTCGATACCGCCTCGACGAAGACCGCCTGGAGCTGCTCCTGGCCGTCGAACAGCACTTCGCGTTTGTCGGCGAAGTGCCGAAAGAACGTCCGTTCCGTGACGCCGGCAGCCTGGGCGATATCCGTCGCGGTCGTCTGCTCGAACCCGCGCTCGGCATACAAGTCGAGCGCGGCTGCACGCAGACGGTCTTTCGCACCCGGTTCCCATCGGACCATGGGAAGCATCTTAGTGATGACAGCGACTGACACCAACGTGTACGCTGATGTCAGTCACCGACGTCAGTCACTGACATCATCCGCTCGCCTTCGACGAGCCTTCGATAGGAGAACTTCATGCGTGTTTTCGTCACCGGAGCGTCGGGTTGGATCGGTTCGGCCGCAGTCGACGAGCTGCTCGCGCACGGCTATGACGTCACCGGGCTCGCTCGCAGTGATGCGTCGGCAGAGGCGCTTGCGGCGAGGGGTGCGGCCGTACTGCGCGGCGATCTCGACGACCTCGACAGCCTGCGCATGGGCGCTACCGAGGCCGACGCCGTCATCCACCTCGCGAACAAACACGATTGGGCAAACATGGCCGAGTCGAATCGCGCCGAACGCGCTGCTGTTCAGACACTCGGCGACGCGTTGATCGGGTCCGGTCGGCCGTTGCTTGTCGCATCGGGTGTCGCCGGCCTCGCGCAGGGCCGACCGAGCACCGAGGACGATGCCTCCCCTGCCGTCGGTCCGGACTCGCCACGCGGCGGTACCGAAAACCTGGCACTGGACTATGCGGATCGGGGCGTAAAGCCGATTGCGCTGCGCTTCTCGCCGACGACGCATGGCGACGGTGACCACGGTTTCGTTTCTGTCCTCGTTGCCGCGGCTCGTAGGACCGGCGTCTCGGGATACGTCGGTGACGGGTCGACCGGTTGGGCTGCGGTGCATCGCTCCGACGCCGCCAGGATGATTCGTCTCGGGCTCGAGAAGGCACCGTCGGGCTCGCGTCTGCACGCGGTCGGTGAAAGCAGTGTGTCGTCGAGGGAGATCGCAGGGGCCATCGGGCGCGGGCTGGGTCTGCCGGTTCAGTCGATCTCCGCGGAGAACGCGATGAAGCACTTCGGATTCACCGGCATGTTCTTTGGAATGGACCTCTCGTCGTCCAGCGAGAAGACGCGGAAGCTGCCTGACTGGGAGCCGACGGGTCCGACTCTGGCAGAGGATCTTTCGTCGGGGTCGTACTTTCGCGGCTGAACCGCAGCAAGGGTGTCGACGTCAGTTCGGTCCATTTTGGTCGATCGCCATCGAATTCCGAGTATCAACGGCCGTCGTGTCTGCGAAGAACTTCTTGAATACAATTTGCATCTCGGTGACCACGTCGATGTGGCTTTGAAGTACGTCAACCAGATTGTTTGCGCCGCCCATTGCCTTCTGGGCAAACCGAACTCGTAGCGCTCTGCCTGACTCGAATTCGCCCAAGCCGTTGACATCGGCAAGCAGCCTCGCGGCAGCTTGGTGCGCAACGAGCTTCTCCAAGAACTCATCACACGCTCGACTGCACGACACAGCTGCGTCCGGGTTCAGGTAAAGCTGTCCGTTGTCAGCCGCATTCGCGAGAGCTTGCCAGCGTGTCACACCGGGTTCGGTCACAGTAGCTCCTACTGGGTAGAGGAAGGCAGTACCGGTTCGAGATCCGTTGCGTGCGAAACCACCAACTCACACGGATCGTCGGCCGGTTCGACCCCACCTGCGAAGTCGACCGATAGGACTACTGCGCCTTTCCCTACCGGGAGTGCGACGTTGCAATCAGCGACGGCCCTCGAATCGTTGGTCCTATACCGAAACGCGTCACGCCCATTGACAGTGAGATCGACACGGTCCAGCCGAGAATCATCGGACCTGATCGACTCGATGGTGTGCCGATCCGAGGAGCGAATGTGGAAGAAATACGGCTGCGAGGTCGGAGGCGCACGAAACCCACACAGGTCCCAGTCTTCGACGACCACCCCCGACTGCCACCCCTGTTTCCGCGAGCTGGGATCGAGACCCATCGCCTCGATTACGTCATCCGCGACTGTGCACGGATCCCACCGCGTCGGCTCGGCGGCGGCCTCAGGCTGGACGTCGCGACCGCATGCGACGACCAGCAGCGCAACAGCAGACAACACAAACACCCACCTGCGCACCCGAACCCCCCCCGGTCTTGACGGTCGACAGATTAGACGCATCAGGGACGGGTGCGGTTCCGGTCGACGCAAGAACAAGCCGACGACGACGGCAAACGTGGCAGTATCGCCGAGATGGAGTTGCTGATCGCCAAGAATCCCGACGAAGGTTCCTCGCTGCCCTACCTACTCCGTGTCCCTCTGGCCGGTGTGCCGATTCTCCGGGCCCGTGATGTGTGGCCCCGAACTAACGCCGTCTATTGCCACCCCGTCGCCGACGAAGAATGGCCCACGAAACCCGAGATCGTCGAACGCGTCGAGCTTCGGGTGTGCGAGCGTCGCGGTGCCGCGATCGACATCGTTGCCACCCGCAGTCGAGAGAACCGATCGCAGATCGTCTTTCACGAAGGCCCGTGGCCGCGACATGGTGTTCTGGCAGTCACCGCGAACCCGCACACAATCGAGGCCGAAGACAGCACCGTCACGGTCCAAGGCGTCGGGTATCGCGGAGCTCGAGATCGTCGTCGACGCACACGAACGCTACGCCTACAGCTTCAACCAACAGCGTGCGCGCATCTCCAAGCAGGCTCTCCCGTGCGGTGACTACGCAGTGGTGTCCGACGGCAAAATCGTCGCATCGGTCGAGCGGAAGTCAGCAGCTGACCTGCTGTCGAGCATGACATCGGGTCGACTGCGATACGCGATGGCCGATCTGGCGTCGCTCCCCCGAGCGGCGGTCGTCGTCGAGGACCAGTACTCGACGATTCTGGCGTCGAAGTTCGTATCGGCCAAGGATGCTGCCGACGGTCTCGCAGAATTGCAGGTTCGCTATCCGACGGTGCCGATCGTGTTCGCACAGACACGAAAGCTCGCTGAAGAGTAGACTTTTCGCTATCTTGCCGCCGCCCTGACGTGGATCTCCGACGACGCTGACGCCATGAATTCAGCAGCCACGCTTCCCGCGAAGAAGTTAGCCAAGACAGGGCCGTCGAACACCGTGATCCGCGCCTGGGCCCGCGAGCGCGGATACGCAGTCGCCGACCGCGGAGCGATCAGCCGCGAAGTACGCGAAAAGTTCGCCGCCGACAAGGCACCCTGACACGAGCAACGCCGACGCTCGACGGCTACTACGTCGCAAAACGTCGGGTCCGTTCGGCGAATCGGTCGAGCGCTCCCAGAATCTCGTCCGCCTGCCAGACGCGGTTGCGTCGTCCTTTCGACGTCTGATGCAGAATCTCTGCGTCGACGAGTCGATCGATCGCACGTTGCGCAGACATGTCGCTGACGCCGAAAGTTCTTCGCACGAAGTCATTGTCGATAACCGGCTGCGCGACAAGCGCATCGATTAGCTTCCATGCGACGGAATCGCGACGTGCAACGATCCTGTCGATGAATTGATCTCGTGCAGAGGCCAAGTCGTCGACAAGCATGCGTCCGTTCGCTACCGAGGTGAAAGTCGCAGTATTCAGCCTGCTGATAATCGGCTCGATGTTTCCCGTCCGGTATTCACCGAGGCTAGAGAAGTAAGATGCGGTGTCTGTCAGCAGTCCCGCAGACACGGGGACCGTGACACGTTCGACAACCCCGGCTCGACGCAACATCGTGTGGACCAGCGCTCTACCGGTTCTTCCGTTTCCGTCGGTGAACGGGTGAATCGTCTCGAACTGCGCATGCGAGATAGCTATGTGGGGCAATACGGGGAGATCTGTCCTCGACGCGAAAACGAAAAAGTCATCCAGCACCACCTCGAGACGATCATGGTGCGGCGGAACGAATTCGGCGCGATGCGGGCCGAAATCGGAACCACCGATCCAAACCTGCTGCGTTCGCCAACGACCCGCGTCGGGATCACCGGCTGGTTCCATCAAAGCCCGATGCATTTCCAACACGGATTCTGCGGACACAGTTGCACTCGCCGCCAGCGCGGCCTCCATCGCACGTACGTTGCCGCTGACGATCGACGCGTTGCGGCTGCTGGGCGAGCCGAGTTCCGAAAGCGCAAGCGACCTTGCCCCCACGGTGAGGTTCTCGATCTGCGAGGAAGCAGCACTCTCGGAACGAAGCAGAATCGACATCATCGGCGCCAATTCCGTGGATGGGCCGAGTTTCCGCGAAGCGTACTCGTCAAACCGAACGACCTCACGCAGGGCATCTTCGGATTCCGCCGCAAGTTCGACGGAAATGCGGACTTCGGCATCACCGACCAGGGCGGGGATCGCGGCTTCGTAGTCGCCGGCATGTAACCGACGCTGGGTTCTGGATGCATGCGCCGACGGGTGCCACGGCCGGGATTCGAACTCCACAGCGGGCACACCCTGCGTCGAATCGTTCGCCATGACCGCAGCATACCAAGCCTTATCAATCTAAAGATTGCTATGAGCGCCGCAAGCCTACGTTTAGCCAGCCCAGACGCGGGCGCCCTACCCGTCCACCTCCACGCCATACCGAACAGCTAGTTCCGCAAGACCGTCGTCGTACCCCTGCCCGATTGCGCGGAACCGCCACGTCCCGTTTCGCCGGTAAATCTCTGCGAGCATCAGAGTCCGTTCTGTCGTGGCCGCGTCGAGAACCGCTGTTGCAAGCGCAGATTCGGGACTGTCCAGACAGACAGACACCGCACCCACATCACCGAAAGTGCGTTCGCCTTCGATCGCCGCGGCCACGACGATGCGTTCGCATTCCGATGGTACGACCGACAAATCGATGCGAACCCCTTGCTCGCTGTCACCGTCGATTGTGAGGGCGACCGAGCCCTCCGACGTGGCGGGTGCGTTGTAGAAGACGAAATCCTCGTCGCTCGACACCAACTCGTCACCGTTCAGCAGGAAGGCCACGACGTCCACTTCGGCCGGTGACGAGTCCGACGCGTGCCATGAAGTGTTCACGGTCAGCGATGTCGCCTCAGGAGCAATATCGACGACGCCTCCGCGTGGGACGAGCGGCGCGATTGTCGGACGCGGGGACGGTGTGGGCGACGGCTCCTCGAGGTTCAGCGCCCCGTCGACCAGGTCCTGCGTGAGCATAGGCAGCGCGCGTTCGACGACGCGTGGCATCTGTTTGAATGCCATCCACTGGCCTTCGCTAAGTGACAATCATTGTCAAATAACAGAGGTGTGTCGAGTTTGGACTTTTCGAGTTCATACTCGGCGCACTTTGGTTTTCCTGAGGTCAAGCGGGTTCAAATCTTGCTTGATCATTTGGCAGTATCGCCACAAATAAGTTGATTCCGTAAAGTATGTAAAAGCAGGAATTCGTCATACATCGTGCGCGGCTTTAGCTTATCGGCTTTCCCTGCCCCTACTTCTGGGGGCACGCTCAGCACGCAGCTAAACCGTTGCATCTAGCAACGTTAGTCTGTAGTGTAAGCAGGCCCATTCTAGGACTTTTGCTGCCTCCGAGAGATAATTCGAATAGGAAGAATATAATGAAGATACGTCGCTTGGATATCAAGAATTACCGCGGGATTCGAGACCTAAGCTGGATTGTTCCGGAAGATCATCAGCTTGTCATGCTGGTTGGACCTGGCGACAGTACTAAGTCGACAATTATCGACGCTCTATATCTCGCCCTCAGTGAACGCTACTCGTTATCCCTATCTGACACAGATTTCTACTTGGGGAACGTTGATGAGCCAATCACGATACGTGTAACGCTCATCGAGCTTAGTGCTGACGTGATGAGGCACAACGTTCTCGGTATGGAGATGGGGGGAATCAAGGAGGATGGAACGTTAACTCATGACCCTGGAGATGGCGATAAGACTTGTCTAACGATACAACTGTCAATTGACGCGGATCTAGAGCCTATATGGTCGGTCTATCGGGAGGGAGGTACGGAGTCGTTCACTCAGATTGGAGTGGGTGCACGTAAGAAGCTCTCAGTGTTCAAGGTGGACGAGCGAATCGATGGCCACCTTCGCTGGAGTCGGACTTCCGCGCTTGGAAAGCTGACAGAGTCGGAGCATGACACCTCGGGAACGCTGGCTGCGGCTACTCGCGCGTCTAGGGCGGCGGTTACGAAGGCAATCTCGGCCGAGCTGCAGACGCTGACTGGCGAAGTGCAAACCCGCATGAACCAGCTTGGAAGTGGCGACTTCAAGGCTCTGCGTCCTGGGCTCGACACGTCAGTCCCATCGTCATCGGGCTTGCTGGCGTTGTATGAGGACCAGGTTCCTTTGATGAACTATGGCCTCGGTACGCGACGTCTAGCCGGCCTCGCAACCCAGCAGCTGGCACATTCAGGTAAATCGATACTGATGATTGACGAGGTCGAGTATGGTCTCGAACCGCATCGTCTCGTCTTCCTGCTTTCCAAGCTCAAAGGATCAGGAGACATCGCCCAAGCTTTCATCACTACGCACTCACCCGTAGCGATCGAGCAGATGAAGGCAACGGATGTCTTCGTCGTGCGGTCCGGCGGTGCTGGAGGTGTGCAAGTCCACTCGTTCTCCGGGTCTCCCAACAGTGCGCAAGCAGTACTGAGATCGAACCCGTCGGCATTGCTTGCGCGACGGGTGTTCTTCGGTGAGGGTCGTACGGAGTATGGACTGCTGTTGGGCCTGATGGAGGTATGGGACCGCGAACGGGTCGTGCTAGGTGATACTCCTGCAGTTGGACTGGGTACCGCACTCGCTGATGGTGGCGGCGGATCTACGGCGCCGGTTCGCGCGCGAATGCTTCAAGGTGTTGGGTACGAAACCTATGTTCTCATGGATAACGACGACCGAGGTGTGGACAAAGCAGTTCGGCAGGCCGGGCGTGCTGGAGTTACCGTAATCAGGTGGAGCCTGGAGAAGGCCACTGAAGCTGAGTTGGTGGAAAGCCTAGATAGCGACCTTTTGACAGATTTGCTTGACATTGCTGTTCAGAACAGAGTCGACGAGAGAACTGTTCTGCATGATCTCAACAATAAACTGACTAGTGACGCGGTGTTGATAGATCTCGATGTTGACACATGGGTGGCAGACCACGAGATGACTATCGAAGAGTGTCGGGTACTCATCGCGAGCGCGGCAAGTGAATACTCTTGGTTTAAGAATCCAGATCAAGGAAGAAATCTTGCAGCTTGGGTATTAGACCACGAATTAGATCTTGACGGCTCAAATTTTTGGGCAAAAATTGTGGAAGTGAAGGCTGCGATGTATCCGCAAGAACCTGCAGAAGGAGATGCGGAACCGGGGTCAGACGTCGATGGATAGCGATCTTCGATCCGAAGCTGTTCAGCTTCTGGCGCGACTTCCTTTGTCAGTCGAGATGCCCGCTGGAACTGGTAAGACCCAGCTGATTGCAGCAATGGCCAGTGTCGCTGTGGATAAAGGTCAATCGGTCCTGATACTGACACACACCAATGCGGGTGTGGCCGCTCTGAGAACTCGAATAAAAAAATTTGGCGTTAAACAGAGCAATATCCACGTTGACACCATCGCCAGTTGGGCTTTCGAGCTGGTCAGACACTACCCCGTACTTGCGGGAATCCAGATACCACCACTGCCAGATTGGTCAAAATCTAGCGAATACGTTGATGGTGCAGCGAAAGTAGCAAGTGCAAATGCTATCCAAGCGATGCACGTCGCAAGCTTCAACGTTCTGATGGTCGACGAATATCAAGATTGCAATGTACGGCAACATGAACTTGTCACTGCGATTGCTAATGTATTGCCGACCGCAGTGTTCGGCGACAGACTTCAGGGTATCTTTGACTTCAAGGACGAACTATTGGTCGACTGGGAGATCCATGTCGCCCCTGTCTTCCCCGTGGTTGTTCGCGCACACACCGCTTGGCGGTGGAAGGGTTACAACGAGCCACTAGGTCAGTGGTTGTTAGATATCCGCGACGAACTAATAGCTGGGAATACGATAGACCTCGCCGCTGTTGACATCGAAGGTTTGACCTGGCGTCCTAACACTCACGAAGAGCTAACGGCGTCAGCATTTGCGATCACGGACCATGAGGAGACCGTAGCTATCATGAACCGTTGGCGCGGAGATAATGTTAGAACCGCTAATCGCCTTGGAGGCGCCTACTCTGTAATGGAAGACCTTAACGGACGCTTTATGCACCAAAGCTTGCAAGAGCTTGAGGATGCAAATCCGTCGGACTATCCGCTTTGGCTAGCCTGCTTTATTAAAAAATGTTTCACTGGATTCGGAACGCTTGATTCTACAGTCTTGAGAAGGCTGCGTCGAGGTGAATCGACCGCTGATTTGTTACGACCGGAGATAGAGCTTTCACTCCAGGCTTTGTCGGCGTTGGGTGCTTTTCCGAGTATTACGAATCTTGTTCGAGTTATGACATTGATCGAGCGAAATGGTGAAGGTCGTCTACATTGCCATGAAGCGTGGCGCGATACTCTAGCCGCATTGCGTGCCGTTGCGCTTGATCCAGCCCAGAAACCACGCGACAGTCTTGCTTTAATTCGGGATCGACTGCGATACACTGGACGAAAGTCTCGCCAGCGTATCATATCTAGGACTCTCCTTATCAAGGGTCTCGAATACGACCACGGAATTATCTGCGGTGCCGACAATTTCGGTTCGCTCCGTCATCTCTATGTTGGTTTTACTCGGCCTCGCAAAAGTCTTACGATATTGAGTAACTCTCCCTTAATAAGGTTGATAGACTGACGCTACTTTCACCTGCCATAAGCGAAGGAGATAAACTTGTGATCCATTCCAAATATCAGATACCAAACGAAGAGGGACTAGAACAACATCGCAAAGGCACCCAACTATCGCAGCCGGAGCTCAGTCTCAAGCTCATCGCCCGAGCCAACTCGCCATCCTTCTGGATTTGCAGGAGTCAGATGAGCTCGACCAGCTCCAGCCAGTGCCGGCCGTCGATCCAGGTGACCTAGTAGACGTGACACCGCCGGTGCCAAGACACGAACGCGTCCGCGTTACGCCCTCCACGATGCATCAAACCCCAAACCCCGACGGATCAAACGCCTACGCCTTCGAGGGCGGCCATGTGTTCGCCCTGATCACCGATCAGGGCTACGTCGCCTACCGCATCCCCGAAGATCACACCTCATGATCCCAGGCAAAACTGACTAGATCTCCGACGGCTCTGGCGTCCGCATACCCGCCTGGCGCGTCACCCTCTCCACGGAGTACAGGAAGTTACTCAAAGTGTTTGAGAGTGCTCGTGACCTCGTCAACGCGGAACTGTATGCGCAGGAGCAAAGCGACCGGCAAGGCAAAGCCGCTAAACTGTGCAGCTCAGACCACTTTCCTGTCATCCGGCGTGTCTCCGGTGAAAGGTTTGAATGCCATCCACTTGCCTCCGTCAAGAGGACTGCGCCGATTCCAGGCAGCCAGACGCACCGGCGGCGCGCGTAGCCGGACATGGTGCCGTACGCCTAGGGGTACTGAAACGGGCAGCGCTTTCGTTAGGACCCGCACAGCCGCCGTCGTTCTTGGCGAAAACACTCCAGCGGCCACGGGCAGGTGACCGCCGTCCGACACCCACCTGACGCGACCAGGCTAATCTGCCACCCGTCGATAACCAGCCATCACTCTGAGCAGGCCTCCATCTGTGCAGCAGTATCTGCATTACTGATGCAGTCGAGGCCGGAGTCCAGGTCGTCGACTGCCCCAAAGACGATCGTGATTCCCCAAATGCCAAGGGCGATGGCGAGAACCGAAACGACGATTCCCGAGATTGCGGTCTTCTTGTGGGTTGCCTTGTTTTTCCTCACCCTGGACAGGCCTGCGAAACCGAGCGCCAGTCCGACGATCCCAAGTATCAGGCAGATGAAGCCGGTGAACGGGATGATGCCGAACACTAGACCTACGATGGCCAGAATGAGAGATGCCAGTCCGAACCCGTTCTTCTCTGGGTTGACCGGCTGCTGCGCGGCGTAACCGTACTGGTAACCCGGCTGCGGCTGGCCGTATGCCGGTTGTGATTGCCCGTAGCCAGGTTGACCCTGCTGATAGCTGTTCGGATCGTAATTTTGGGCGCCTTGGCTGGGACCGGTCGGGTAGTCAGGATTCGACATCGTTCACCCTTTCGAGTGGTGTAGGTCACATCGCCGACTGTTTTCGGGGCGTTACGTCGTCTAGTTCTTCGGAATGTCCACAGCCTCTGACGAAGACCCAGAGTGAACATGAACTTGATCCTGTAGTCGCGTCTAACAACGCGCGGATGTGGGACCACCGGCGGCAACCGTCGACGCACTCCCGGCCCTTCAACAACCTCTGCTGCGCCCGTCGCATTAACACGCCCCTCACATAACAGCCGAGGACCAGAAATGGTCCACCCCTACCGTCAGGAACACGAAGGACGGACGGGGAGGTGACCGACAGTGTGGATCAATCGCATCGCCGCTGCCCTTGCGGTGCTGTCGGCATATCTCCACCTCACGATGAACGACGCAGGGATCGCCATCGTCGCGATGGCCATGCTGTGCCTGTTCTGCGCCGTCGACCTGTGGAGGTCACCGGGTAACCGCGCGTGGGTGATGGTCGCCGCGTCGAGCGCAGGGATGCTGCTGGCGCACTCGTCGTTCCCGTCCGGCCATCACCACACCGGCCACGCCGCGAGCCAACCGAGCATGACGGCCGCGTCGGCCATCGCTGCAGCCGAGCTCGTACTGGCGGCGTCCGTCGTCTTCTTCCGCACCCGCCGAGTCCCCACCGAGTTTCGTCCCAACAGATTGCAGGAGCTTCGATGACCGACACGTTCGCGCCCGTCACCATCCACCCGCTCGAGCCGCTGAGCCCGCAGGAGATCTCGCAGGCGTCGGCCATCGTGGTCCGCGAACAGAACCTCACGCCGTCCGCGCGTTTCGTCTACATCGAGCTGAACGAGCCGTCGAAAGAGCAACTCGAACAACAACATACAGACCGACGCGCTTTTATCGTTCTCCGAGACCGCGACGCGCACGCGACGTTCGAGGCCATCGTCTCCCTCACCACCGACAGCATCATCAGCTACACCGAGATCGCCGACGCGCAACCGCCCATCACTCTCGAAGAGTTCCTGCAGTGCGAGGACGTCATCAAGGCCGACCCCCGCTGGCAGGAAGCGATGATCAAGCGCGGCGTCACCGACTTCAGCCTCGCCATGGTCGACAAGTGGGCCAGCGGTCACACGATGGACGACGACAACCCCGGTGGCCGACGCCTCGCGCGTCCCCTGACGTTCGTCCGCAGCGAGGCGCAGGAGAACGGCTACGCGCGGCCAGTCGAAAACCTCGTCGTCACAGTCGACATGGACACGATGGAGGTCGTCGAGGTCGCCGATACCGGCGTCATACCGCTCCCCCAGTCACCCGGCAACTACCTGCCCGGATTGTACGAACGGCCCGGCAACGTGCCGGAGTTCGCCGAGCAGCGGGCACCGATGAAGACGATCGACATCACACAGCCGGACGGACCGTCGTTCACGGTCGACGGCCACTACGTCGAATGGGCGAATTGGCGCCTGCGCGTGGGCTTTACACCCCGCGAGGGTCTCGTCCTGCACGACGTCAACTACGTTGACCGCGGTACCGTGAGGCCGGTGATCCACCGTGCGTCGCTGTCCGAGATGTACGTGCCCTACGGCGATCCCGGCGACAGCCAGTGGAACAAGAACGTCTTCGACGAAGGAGAGTACGGACTCGGCGTACTCGCGAATTCGCTTCAGCTGGGCTGTGATTGCCTCGGCGAGATCCACTACTTCGACGCGTATGTCAACGATCAGGACGGACAACCGATCGAGCTGCCGAACGCGATCTGCATGCACGAGGAGGACTACAGCATCGGATGGAAGCACACCGACTTCCGAGACAATCTCGGGCAGGTACGACGCAATCGTCGCCTGGTCGTCTCGTTCTTCGCGACAGTCGGCAACTACGACTACGGGTTCTACTGGCACCTCTACCTCGACGGGTCGATCGAGTTCGAGATCAAACTGACGGGCATCATCTCCACCGGCGCGATCGAGCCCGGTCAGATTCCGGAGTTCGGCACACTCGTCGCCCCTGGTCTGTACGGGCCGCATCACCAGCACTTCTTCAGCGTGCGTCTGGACATGAAGGTCGATGGGGAGCGGAACAATCTGTACGAACTGGAGGCCGAGGCGGTACCCGTCGGACCGGAGAACCCGCACGGCAATGCGTGGCGACAGACCAAACGGCAGTTGACCACCGAGTCCGAGGCACAGCGCGTCGCCGACCCGTTGAAGGCGCGGACGTGGCTGATTGCGAACGCCGACAAGAAGAACAGGCTCGGCGGGCATATCGGGTACAAGATCGAACCGTCGGGCGCGGTCGCGTTGCCTCTCGCACAGCCGGGTTCGCAGCAGGCTCGTCGCGGCGGGTTCGCGACGAAACACATGTGGGCGACGCCCTACGCCGAGCGTGAGCGCTATGCCGCCGGCGAATACGTGGCGCAGAACCCTGGTCACGACGGTCTCGAAAAGTACACCGCGCAGAACCGCTCACTGGAAGACGCTGACCTTGTCATCTGGCCGACTATTGCGGCGCATCATGTCGTACGTCCCGAAGATTGGCCTGTCATGCCCGTCAGTCACGTCAGCCTGCACCTGAAGCCGACGGGATTCTTCGACGGTAACCCGATGCTCGATCTGGCCCCGGAAACCCCGAAGTCCGGCAGTCATTGCTGTTAGGCGACTCCGTCGCATGTGTACGGAAATACATAGCGGGCTATGTATTTCCGTGCACATGGGCGAAGCCCCCTCACATGGGCGAAGCCCCTCACAGGCGGGTAGCGCTGCGCACCTTCAACCGCGTCCGATCCGCGCGGAACAGGTCCACCGAGTATTCGACGGGCCGCTCCTGCTGGTCGTAGCCGATGCGCTCGAGCTTCAAGATGGGTGTCCCCTCCGGCTGGCCGAGGAGCGACCCGACCGGCGCCGTGACCATCGCCAGCTCGATGGACTCGTCGGCCATACAGACCGAAATTCCCAGATTCCTGCGCAACGCTTCGTACACCGAATTCAGCGGCGTCTCCAACACGGGCCCACAGATGCTGCCGCTGAGGTACATCTGCTCGAGCGACAACGTGTCCCCGTCGGCAAATCGCAAGCGCAGCAACGACACAACGGGACCGTCGCCGAGGACACGAGCCACTTCGGCAGACGGCGTCGCCATCCGCGCCGAGATCACCTTGGTTCCGTCGCGAAAACCCTGCTCATGCAACATCTGTGGGACGCCTTTGACCGTGTTCAGGCTCCGCAGCAACCTACGGCTCTCGCACACTGTCCGTGCACTCTCCGGCGAGGGAGACCCAGGTGCGACCGACGTCAGGTAGGCACCGCCCGCGCGTCCTTTCAGACGGCGAATCACGCCGTCACGTTCCAGCAGGTCGAGTGCCTTGCGGAGCGTCGTGCGCGAGGTACCGAGCCGCTCCGCCAGCTCGCGCTCCGGTGGCAGCCGAGCAACAGAGCGCTGCTCGAGTTCCTCGACGAGGCGCAGCAATGCGGCATGGGTCTGCTCCATCAACAGCACCGGCCAACCTCCTTGAATCACGTCACGACAATCTAACCCGCGCCCAAACCTCGAAATGACCATCTACCAGCAGATTTACGCACGATTAACAACGCTGGCGTTCTACGTCACTCCAGTGCGGACTCGCGTTACACGCAGTTCACACACGGTGAGTAAAACCAGAAATGGTCTACGCGGATCGTTGTCCGTGTTCGAAAAGTAGGAGCCGGTTGCTACTACCCACTCACGGGCGGCGAAGCCGCACAAGGAGGCACCACTGTGGAAGATTCACGGTCGGCGCGCGCCGCACTCGGCGTCGAGCTCGCCCGCTCGGCCGGTGAGATCGCACGCCGCTGGTTCGACACCTCGGCCCTGACGGTCGAGGCAAAACAGGACGGTTCCCCTGTTACGCAGGCGGATCGGGAGATCGAACAGCACATCCGCGCCGAAGTCATCAAGTACTACCCCGAGGACAGCTTCCTCGGCGAAGAGTTCGGCGAAACAGAAGGAACCTCGGGTTACCGTTGGATCGTCGACCCGATCGACGGCACCAAATCCTTCGTGCACGGAGTTCCCCTGTACGCCAACCTGATCGCGCTGGAAGAGAACGGCACCATCGTCGCAGGCGTCATCAACCTGCCCAGCGCCGACGTCCTCATGCACGCCGAGCGTGGCAAAGGTTGCTTCAAAAACGGCGAGCGCGTACACGTTTCGGACAAGACCGAACTCGACGGCGCCTACGTCATGGCGACGTGGCTCGAGGACTGGCATCCCGACGCGCTGATCGACCTCCAATCCGCCGGAGCCGTCGTCCGCACCTGGGGCGACGCATACGGCTACATGATGGTCGCGAGCGGCCAGGCCGAAGCGATCGTCGACTACACCACGCAGGCCTACGATCTCGCCCCCATGCCGGTCATCATCGAGGAAGCCGGCGGCACGTTCACCTCGCTCGACGGAGCGCGAGAGTTCGACGGAGGCAACGGCATTGCCTCCAACGGAGCAGTCCACGACTCGGTCCTCAAAATAGTCAACCAAGGATGACGCACATGAAAGAGTACATTCGCGGCCTCGACCGGAGGACGATCACCACGTTCTTCGGCGGCATCTACGCACTCGCCCTGCTCTTCGCTCTGTTCCCGCCGCTCTACATGTGGGGCAGCGGAATTCGATTCGAGATCCTCGGCATTCCGTTCTCCATCATGTACTGGCTGATCAACGGACTCGTGCTCGGATTCACCCTCTGGGGCCTCTACATCGTCGAGGACATCCGCGGGGAACTCGACGAGGACCTCCTCCCTGCCACCGCACCTCTTTCTGGAGAATGACATGTTGATCATGCTGGGAATGCTGGCGGTCTTCTACGCCATCGTCATCTTCATCCTCTACACCACGCAGCAGAAGTCCTCCCCGACGTTCGACGAGTACTCCGTCGGCGGCCGCAGCTACGGCCCCTGGTACGTCGCGATGAGTTACGTCAACTCGTGGTGGCCCGGATCGGTGTTCATCGCCTTCTTCGGATTGGCCAGCGGCGCAGGCGTATTCGGCCTCTACGGTCTCGCCTACTCCAGCCTCGGCGTCGCGATGATGTACTTCATGGCCACCCGCGCCTGGCGTTGGGGAGCGAAGTACAACCTCCGCTCACAGCCCGACCTCCTCGGTCTGCGCTTCAACTCGC
The DNA here is from genome assembly GCF_003336925.1 of Rhodococcus sp. Eu-32. NCBI lineage: Bacteria > Bacillati > Actinomycetota > Actinomycetes > Mycobacteriales > Nocardiaceae > Rhodococcus > Rhodococcus sp. Eu-32. The sequence goes on from NZ_QGNK01000009.1 coordinate 49,447, forward strand.
GCGGCACCAAAATCGTCGCCAGCGTCATCGGCATCGTCTCGCTGTTCCCGTGGGTCGTTCTCGGTATGCAGGCACTCGGCGAGGTCTTCCAGGTCGCGACGGCCGGCGCCTGGTCGGTCACGACGTGCCTGTTCGTCGGACTCGCGGTGATCGTCATCCGCCAGTACTGGACCGTCAAGATGGGCATGCGCGGCCTGATCATGACCGACATGTTCCAGGGCCTCGTCGCCTACGTCTTCTCCGCAGCCCTCTGCCTGATTCTGCTGTCCGGTGTCGCCGGCGGCCCGATCAGCTTCGCCACCCTGGGAGATGTCGCCGACGAGTACCTGCGCGTCCCCGGTGACGGCGACGCCTACGGCCCGTTCTACCTGTTCGCGCTCATCTTCACCGGCGTCGTCGGATCGCTCTGCTGGCCGACGAGCTTCCAGCGCATCTACACCGCCGCCAGCGTCCGCGCCGTCAAGTCCGGCACCATCCGCACCGTCCTGATCTCCGGTGTCTTCTACTCGCTGCTCATGCTCGTCGGCATCGCCGGATCGGTCATGGCCGGCGTCGCGGAGTCGCCGCAGACCGGCTGGTTTACCATCATGGAAAGCTACGGCGGCACATGGCTTCTCGGCCTCGGCGCCACCATGGTGTTCGCAGCGTCCATGGGCCACATCGACGGCAGCGTCCAGGTGTGCGGCCTGCAGATCGCCAACGACCTCGTCAACTCCGAGAAGCGTCCACTCACCGACAGCCAGCTCACCAAGGTTGCCAAGGGAAGCATGCTCGCGTTCATGGCAGCCGCGGCCATCGTCGCCTACGCGACCTTCAACATGACGCGTCTGCAGCTCCTCGCGCAGATCTCGTATCAGGGCGTCGTCCAGCTCGCGATCCCACTGTTCCTCGGCGTCTTCTGGCGCGGAGGCAACGGCAAGGGTGCGGTCGCCGGCATGATCACCGGCTTCGTCACCGCTCTCGTCCTCACCGCGATCTACCCCGACGACATCCCCGGCCTCGGCAGCCTCACCGGCGGCGTCATCGGCATGGCCGTCAACCTTGCCGTCTTCCTCATCGTCTCGAAAGCCACCGGCACGACGGCCGAGGAGAAGGCACGCGTCGACGCGATGTTCGAGGTCGGCAAGCGCCCCGCCCGCACCGCCCCCGCAGATCTGTCCATGGAAGGACAGATCCAGGAAATCGCCTCACCGGAGAAGATCTAGTGTTTTTTCTACAAGACTTCGAAGCAATGTCTCGGTTCGGCGCCACCGCAGCTGGTGGCGTCGACCGGGAGGCAGCGACCGCCGACGACGGTCGGACCAGGCGGTTCCTCGCCGCCTGGTTCGACCGGCACGGCCTCACCACCGTCGTCGACTCCGTCGGCAACATGTACGGCACCGTCGAGTTCGTTCCCGGCGCTCCCTACGTGCTCGTCGGCTCGCATCTCGACAGTCAGCCGACGGCCGGGAAGTACGACGGCGCCTACGGTGTCCTCGCCGCCGCTCACGCCGCACGGGAGATCGCGGACCGCGTCGAACAGGGTTCTCTGACTCCCCAGTTCAATGTCGCAGTCGTCAACTGGTTCAACGAGGAAGGCTCCCGCTTCTCCCCGTCCCTCATGGGAAGCGGGGTCTTCATCGGCAAGTTCGACGCAGAGAACATTCTGGACGTGACCGACCGAGCTGGTATCAGTGTTCGAGACGCGTTGTCCGACATCGGTTTCCACGGCGACGGCACCGCACCCATCGCCGCCTCCTACGCCGAAATCCACATCGAACAGGGCCCCATTCTCGAGAAGGAAGACACCACGATCGGGATCGTGACCGCCAACTGGGCGGCGCGGAAGTACTCGATCACGGTGCACGGCGAGCAATCCCACACCGGCGCAACGCATATGGCCCTGCGTCACGACGCGCTCGTCGGCGCCAGCAAGATCGTCGTCGCCGCCAGAGAACTCACGACGAAGTTCGACGACGGACTCCTTCTCGCGTCCGTCGGCCAGTTCGACGTGGAGCCCAACTCGCCCATCGTGGTTCCGTCGAAAGTCACGATGGCGATCGACATCCGGTCGTCGGATCCCGACGTCCTCGAGAAGGCGCACGCAATGCTGCTCGACGCGATCGAGCAGGAAACCGAGGTGCAGGTCAGCATCAACACCTCGTCGCTGCGGCCGTCGACCAGCTACCAGGGCGAGGGCGTCGAACTCGCCGAGAAGGCTGCCACCGATCTGGGCCTGTCGTATCGACGCATGCTGACGATGGCCGGCCACGACTCGGTGAACATGAAGGACATCGTGCCGACGGTCATGCTGTTCGTCCCCAGCGTCGACGGCATCTCCCACAGCGAGAAGGAGCTGACGCACGACGACGACATGGTCGACGGCGTGCGGATGCTCACCGAAACCGTGGCTCGCTTGGTCCGTGGCGACATCGCAACCAGTTAGAAGGATCTTCCGTTGACCAATCCCCTGCTGACCAAGACCACCGCGGAGCTCCGTGCGAGCTTCGCGAGTGGTGAGTCGACACCCATCGACGTCCTCGACGCCACCCTCGACCACATCGCGACGACGAATCCGTTGATCAACGCGATCGCGTACATCGACGAGCCTGGCGCCAGAAAGGCCGCCCAGGACGCGACCGACCGGCTCCGGACCGGGCGCGCGTTGTCCGATCTCGACGGCATTCCCGTCACGATCAAGGACAGCATCCACGCCGTCGGTATGCCGTGGCGGCACGGTGTGAAAGCGAATGCGGACCTGCCGATGTCGACCGTCGATGCTCCCCCGGCTGCGCGGTTGAAGGAGGCGGGCGCGGTCGTCGTCGGCAAGACCACGATGCCCGACATGGGCATGATGGCCGCAGGCGTCAGCTCCCTGTACGGGATCACGCGGAACCCGTGGGATCTCTCCCGCAACACCGGCGGATCGAGTTCCGGCGCGGGAGCCAGTTTGGCGTCGGGAATCGGGTTCGGTTCTGTCGGTTCGGATATCGCCGGTTCCGTCCGGTTGCCGGCCGGTCACTGCGGGTTGGTCGCGCTGAAGCCGACGCAGGGACGCATCCCGCATCTCGCGCCGTCGACGATGCGGTCCGCCGGACCCATGGCCCGCACCGTCGACGACCTCATCGATCTGTATCGCGTGATCACCCGCCCCGATCCGCGGGACACCTGGAGCCTGCCCTACGAAGACACCGCCGACATACACGCGGCCATCAGCCCTGCCGGACTTCGCATCGGCGTCATGCTCGACATGGGCCACGGCACAACCATTTCCGACGACGTGCTCCACGTCGTCCGTTCTGCAGCAAGCCACCTGTCCGCAGCGGGTGCCGTCGTCACCGAGATGCCGCCGATCTTCGGTGAGGATCCGTACCCGGCTCTCGATCGACTGTTCCAAGTACGAGCTCGGACCGAGTGGGAGTCGATCCCGGAAGCGCGCCGGTCCGAGGTACTCCCCGCCGTCGCCGACTGGGCCTCGGGTGCAGCCAATTACACTGCGGCCCAGTTCTCCCGAGATACCGACGCGGTGATGCGCGCCCAGGAAATCGTGCGGGCGAAGACGAATGAGTTCGACTTCGTGATCAGCCCGGTGATCCCGACGATCGGGTTCGGTGCCGAGGACGTCGGGCTGAACTCGGCGCAACCGTTGGCGCACTGCAGTTTCACGGCGTGGTTCAACCAGACAGCGCAGCCTGCATCGTCGATCTGCTTCGGATTCGCCGAGCGCATGCCCGTCGGGATCCAGATCGCCGGGCCACGATTCGCCGACCAAGCAGTGCTGCGCCTGACGAAGTGGCTCGAAGGTGCACGCGAATTCGACATGGCCTGGCCGACGGACGTCGCGGCAGAGAAGATCGGAGCAAGCGCATGACAGTACGAGAGACTCTGAGCCAATTGGGTATCTGGAGTTACGCCGACGTGTCGCTCGACCCCGCGACGACCATGGCGAGCCCGAGCTGGTGGGGCGCTGATTCCGAGCGGTACTCGGCCCGGTCCACCGTCCCCGACGCCTCCGCCGGTTCCGCGGCGTTCGTGAAGGTCATGGAACCGCATGCACGGGACTACGTCGACGTCGGCGCGTCGTTCGCAGCCGCAACCGCAGCCGGCGAGGCCGGCATCGGACCAAAGGTCTTCATCTCCGACGCCGACTCGGGCGTGCTGGTGATGGAGGACTTTACCGGTGTGTCGTCGACCGCCACGCTCGATCTGTTCGACGACGATTCGGCCGTCGAGAAGCTCGTTGCGCTGCGGAAGTCGGTGCACGGGTTGACCGGTGTGGTGCGTCGGGCATCGGTATTCGACGACATCGCTCTGGTGCGCAGTGTGATCGACCAGGTCGGTGGCGTATTGCCCGCCGACTTCGACTGGATGACGCGCACTCTCGCACCGGCCCAGGCGCGGATCGAGTCAGCCGGCTACGACCTCGTCCCCTGCCACGGCGATGGCAACGTCTCGAACGTGTTAGTACTGGACAACGGCAGCTTCAGGTTGGTCGACTGGGATGTCGCGGCACTGATGGACCCGTTGCAGGACATAGGGGCGCTGATGGCCGAGCTCCGGCCGTTCGACTCCGATGCGCGCGAGGTATTCGAGATGGCGTGGGGGTCGTTCGACAGTGCGCTGTTCGACCGCGCCCGCATCTACGGCATCGCCGACTCGCTGCGCTGGGCACTGATCGGCCTGTACGCCGACGCCGTGCGCCCCGGCACTCACGAGTACTCGAAGTTCTCCGATTGGCAGTTTCTGCGCGCACGAGCAAGCTTGCGCGACCCGCATTTCGACGACCGCATCCGAAACATCTGAGGTGACCATGAACGACATCGCGATCGGATCCGCCCGCACCGAAGCCGAGCGGCAGGTCGAGAAGGCTCTCGCGTCCATCCCCGAGTGGGAAGGCTTGGGGACGACGTACTCCCCGGTGCCTGGTGGGCTGATGAACAGTAATTGGCGCATCACCGTCGAGGGGAAATCGAAGCGCTACTTCATGAAACTGCCGGGCAGCGGGACGGATTCGTTCATCGACCGTTCGCTCGCGAACGAGGCTGCCCGACGCGCCGGCGCTTTGGGTATCGGCCCGGAGGTCGTGTTGTTCGATCCGGTGACCGGTGTCGAGGTCATCGAGTTCCTGGAGGGCTATCGGGCCTGCACAAACGGTGATCTGAAGCGGCCGGAGATTCCGCTGGGGATGATCGACGTCTATCGGACGCTGCATTCGGGCAGCAAGCTGAGCGTGACGAAGACGATCTTCGACATGATCGACGAGCATCTCGAGCAGGTGGCCGAGCTGGGTGTGCGCTTACCGCGCGACGCCGAGGTCATTCTGACCGAGTACCGGCAGGTCAAGTCGGCCATGTTGGCAGGCGGCTTGGATCTGGTTGCGTGCCACAATGACCCGATGCCTGGCAACATCCTCATCGGTGACGGTTTGCCGATGAAGTTGGTGGATTACGAGTTCGCGTCGAACAATGATCGCGCCTACGAGCTGGCCGTCTTGGTCACAGAAATGTTCTACGGCGAGCAGCAGATCATGGAGTTGATCGAAGAATTCTTCGGCCGGGCGGAGTGGTCGATCGTCTCACGGGTCCAGGTCTGCAGCTTCCTCGCCGACGTCAAATGGGGGTTGTGGGGCTGTGTGAACCACAAGCTCTCCGATGCCTGGGACTACGACTACCACAAATATGGGTCATGGAAGCTGGCCAGGGCGAGAATCCAGATGGGTGATCCGAGGTGGGCGTATTGGGTTGAGGGATTGTAGGTGATGACGCCAAAATGGGTTGACCTTCGTGCGGAAATGCGTCGGACTCGTTGACCATCTATAGAACGAGGACGATGAACTTCGGGCACGTCAACGACCAGCAGGATGCAGCGAAATAACTAATCGATTTGGCCACGTTTACCTGGGATACGCCAACACATGGTCGAAGGGACTGCCGATCTAGCTGGAACTGCAACGACGAATCGACCTGAACATGCGGACTATATTCGGGCGGCCATGCAATGATCCCTGCTATGTCGAAGACTATATGGATCATCAACCCAGAAACTGCCGGTGCTGGATGCAACGTGCCCGCTATGCGTCAGCTGTTAATCGATGCGACGGAGGCTCCAGACCCCTCGATCGCGCTTCGAGGTAGAGTTTCTGAATACACCCAAGTCGTCAGCGCGTTGCTCGAGAACTTCAACGTCAGTTTCGACGATGCAGAAAAAGCACGATCGGCGCTCTTCGATAAGCACTGGGGAGGTGGCGCGGGCATGGGTGTGCCTGCTCACGTTCAGTCCGCTGTGGTCGATGCGCTTGCAATACAAGCCCCAGAGTCTGAACATCCAGCGTTCGAGGACGTTGCAACTGCAGTCGTAGCTGGGTTAACCGCAATCAAACGAGACACTGCCGGCAGGGCGCGCCTCGCGTTTGCGAGCACCCTTGGACACGCTGAATCGGTCTGGGTCCAAGAGACCGCATATCAGCTTCTCCAGATGGGTATCCCACCATCGGAGATCAGGCGCGAGTCGACAGTCGGGGCGCAGAGAATGGTCGACCTAAGCGTCGGAGACGTTCCGATCGAGTTTAAGTCAACATTCGCGTCGTTCGCACTCAATCACACGCTCGCGCACACGGCGCAATGGTTTGGCAGCGACATCGACAAAATTCGCTCCGCTGGGCATGACGGTATTTGCGTTATCAGTGTTGCCCATCTAATTGGCGTTCCGCATCAGAAAATTAGGTTCTCAACGCGTAAATCTCACCACCTGACTCACGATGAAGTGCGCTTTCAAGGTTTGAAAAGATACAGCGAATACCTGGAGGAGGAGACTGGTACATCCCCGGTTCATGTCGATCTTGGGGTGACGGCGGTACCCGCTTCGACGGGGACTGTTCACCTCGACGCACTCGTGGCGCGCGTACCGCATTTAATCTAGGAATGAAAGCCTTAAAATAAACCCCGCGTCATTCTTATTGCGTTTGTGCAAATTTTTCTAAGCTTCCATACAGGAGGCAGTCGATGAAAGATAGATAGTCGGATTATTTCTGAAACCGTGTCGCAATACGTCTGACACGGTCCGCGAGGGCGCTCCCCACTTGTCCAACCCTATCGAGGTCCACCGCCGCGAACCATCGCACGCCGACACCATCGGTCCATTCGATCCGACCGGACTCGTGTAGTACCGCGATCTCCAATCCAAGCCGTTCCCTCACTTGGCTATGTATCTGGTCACGGTAATTCCTCGCAGATTCTGGGAGCACGATCACGAAGCTGTCGACATCAGACACGGTACTGATTGCGCGGAGTGCACGACCATACAGGATGTCTAGGTCGGTTTGCCTTTACTCCCACACGCCTAGAGCGATGAAGTGAATGGTCTCATCACCCCGCCAGCATCGGAAACCACGAGAACGGCTGCCCTCCACTACTTCCCAGCCGCCGTTCTCCAGTTCGGTGCGAAACAGTTCGTTGACCGACGGACGACTAGCCCCTCGACTCGACATTCCTGGCCCTCCTCGCCGTGCACGTTTACGTTCAGTCTCCGAAGCGGTCCAACCAGAACGGCGCGTTCCTGAACCTATCGATATCTTGCTCGCCACCGAAGAATGCGAAATCGATGAGTTGGTCCCACACGAACTGGAAGCCCGAAGCCAATGGCCAGACCGTGTCCTGACTGGTGTATAGGTAGAAACGAGACGGACGTTCTGTCGGCTTCTCCCACTTCACCTGGACCGAGCACCCGTCCCCTGGGTTGTGCGTGACGACGCCACGCAGGTGAAAGTCCATCACCGACACGGCATGCCCCCGACGGTCGAAGGGCACCTGCTCGACGACGTTACGCCGCGTCCGCACGGCGATCCGTTCACCAGGTCGCATGTCGGCTACCTTCGATTCGTAGCGGGGGTTCGGATCCATGCGCCATTCACTTCGGGTGAAGAAGTCCGACACCTGGTTTCGATTCGAAGACTTCGGTCCGGGGCTGACGATCCAGTAAATCTCGACGTCGCCGAGATCTTCGATCTCATCGAAGGTACCGGGCTCATCCATGACGCTCTGCGCAGATGACGCAGGTAGCTCGACGGCCAGATCGGGTGCACTGCCCGCTTCCGTTGGACTCTCGGCGGGACGACGACGAAGTTCGGGATAGACGCGCTCGACCAGCTGAGGGCAGTGATACCGCGTGTAGACGCAGAAGTGCTTCCGCATCAGGTCCAGCACCAAAGCGCCCGCCGCCGCCACAACTCGTCTATCGGACATCAACTTGGTCATCGCTTCGAGGCCATCGATGTCAAGACGAACGGCATCCGATCCGGCGTCGTCGTACGGACTCTCGGAAAGCTGGACCGTTGGGTGGTCTTCAAGGAAGCTGTCGACGTCCGTCAATTGGTCCAACACGCTGGCGCGCACGTTGACGTGCCCAAAAAGCTCCCCGCCGCGCTTCTTGTCCGCGCTGAGGACAAAGACCTCCATCTTTCCCACGCTCACGCAAAATCGGCGGGGGAACCTCGTATTACCGTATGTCCCCGTGCTGACCGACCAGTACTGAAATTCGGTAGCGCGTGGAGCCGGTATACAACCCTCGATGAAACGCCGCAGTAGGTCGGTGACCTCGGGTTCGTCCCCGTGCTCGAGATAGCGTTTCGCCGCCGTCGAGTACCGAATCGACTGCCCTTCCATGTCTTTCAACGGAGTGTCATCTAAAGAGTTGTAGCCGACGGGGTCGCGCAGCCAACTCGCCTGGCCCTCTTCGTCGAGCAACTCGCTCAACGCGTCGACTCCAGAAGTGATGCTGGCGTTGAGAACGTTTCGCAGTGGCGCGCCCACCCCTTCGAGTTCGTGGGTGAGCTTCCTCTCGACCCGCCTCAACTCTTGTTTGGACGCGGTGCGCACCAGCAGTCGCACAGTGGCGATCTCGTCACCCCACTTCGTCCGATGCCCACCCATGCGGGACCGTAGATCGACCGACTCGCCGAGGTAGAAAGTGTCATCCTCGAAGCGGAGCAGGTAGAAACCACTTCGTTTGGGTTCGTTGGCCGGCAGTCCGACTGCTTTGATCTCGGCAAACTTGGTCTCGGGCCCGAATCGTCGATCGTCAGCCCACTGTGCAACCGCTTCGCGCGGAGTCGGCATCATCGGAGACTCGGGCTGTCGAGAACTGCAGCCCGTACACGAGCGGACATCGCACCACACACAGAATTACTCCACCGATTTGAACCGACATTCAGTACTGGACGCAGCGTACAGCGGAGCCACGACACACCCTGGGTAGAGCCATCGAACGTCACTGAGTTGCCTTCACAATGGCGAAACACGCCAGCAGAAGCCGACAAATTCATTCGACTAAATGAATCCCCCGCCACTCTCTTAGCATCAGTAAGCAAGACACCCTCATGTCCGATACCGTTCCGGATGCACCTTGTCGGTAGGCCCCTCTAGCGTGTGAAGGTTGGCGGCACTGCCGCGACCATCGACAAGGCGATGAAAGACGGAGCTCGGAGGATAAATGCAGGATCTCGAACAGGAACTGAACCCGTTCCGCACGGTGGTCGACGGCGTGTCCATCGAGATTCATGCTCACCCCGCGGTCAATCTTGCACTCGTCTACAACGGTGTCCCGCTGATCACGAGCATCGAGATCGTGAACCTCTCCGACGCAGACATCGTCGACGTCCGAGCCTCCGTCCAGCTGTTCGGCTCAGGCGAACAACTCTCGACGCAGCGCGTCGACGTGCACGACGGTCCCCTCCGCGTCGGCGAAAATATCGTCTGGTCGAACTACTCGTCGATCGTGCCGCCGGTCCCCCACCTGCGCGCACTCAATGAGAGCCACCCAGCCACCATTTCCGTCACGGTGTCCAGGCTCTGGGGCGAGGACATTCATCTCAACGCACCGATTCGCGTTCTCGCGCACAACGAATGGTTCAACGCACCAGTCTTCTACGACTCCCTAGCCGCGTTCGTTCAGCCGAACACCCGCGCAGTCAGTTCGGTTCTCGACACCGCATCGAACCTGCTCGGATCCGCTACGGGTGATCCGTCGCTCGGCGGATATCAGAAGGGCCCCGAACGGGCCGCTCAGATCGCAGCCGGCATCTACGAAGCTCTACGACACCAGCAAATCCGCTACATCGATCCGCCCGCGTCGTTCGAAGACACCGGACAGAAGATCCGCACCACCGCCCAGGTACTCGACGAACGCTTCGGCACCTGCATCGACCTCGCCGTCACCTACGCAGCGTGCCTCGAAGCGGTCGGCCTCCGTCCCGTCCTCTGGTTGATCGACGGCCACGCCTTCGCGGGCTTCCTGCGCGAGGAGAGTCAGCTCGCGCACTCGACGATCACGGAACCCAACGCACTGATCAACCTCGTCGAGTCCGGCCGCATAGTACCCGTCGAGGCCATGTACCACGACACCAGCGAGTCCGGCTCGTTCAAGAACGCAGTCGTCGTTGCCAAACGGCACTTCGCCAACCGCGACGGATTGCGCGGCGTCGTCGCGATCTCATCGGCACGCAAAGACGGCATCCGCCCGCTTCCGAGCCTCGACGAGGTGGTCGCGGCCAAGGCCGAGGCGTCGTCGCCGGTGCCGAGCCGTGCCGACCTGGGCCTCCCCGCAGAACTTCTCGACGCGCAGGACACGTCGGACCTTGTCCTCGACACCAGCGACACCGCCCCGCCGCGGGTCCAGAAGTGGAAGCGATCGCTTCTGGACCTGAGCACTCGCAATCGTCTCCTCAACCTCAAGCCGACGCGCGAGGTCATCGACCTTCACGTTCCGACATCCGGTCTTGCTCTACTCGACGACTTCGTCCATAGCGGGCACAGCATCGAACTGATGCCGCACGACGAGCTCAGCTCGATCCACGAACTCCAGGGCGCCCGACGCGCACAGGACATCGATGACAAGACGATCCTCGACTACCTCCGCGATCAGAAGCGCATTCATGCCGTCATCACCAAGGACACGTACCCGGCACGGCTCAAGCACCTTCAGCGCACCGCGCACACGATGTTCGAGGAGACCGGCAACGCCAACCTCTACCTCACCTTCGGTGCGTTGATCCACACCACCAGCACGGGCAACGAGGCCCGTGCTCCGCTCTTCCTGCTTCCGATCAAGGTCGTCGGTGGATCCGGCCGCAGCCAGTTCAAGATCACCGTCGACACTGCGGGTGTTTCGACGCCGAACTACTGCCTCGTCGAATGGCTCCGGATCAAGCACAACGCAACGATTCCCGCGTTGCAGAGCCCTCCGCTGGACGACAACGGAATCGATATCGACGAGGCGCTCAAGCAAATTCGATCGGCGCTTGTCGAGCACAACCTCGACTTCAGAATCGACGAGACCGCGTCCGTCGCGATCTGCCAGTTCGGCACGTTCGGGATGTGGAAGGACCTGACCGACAGCTGGGACATTCTGGAGCAGAGTCCGATCGTCCGGCACCTCACCCACAGCGCCGGCGAGTCCTTCCGCGACGCGAGACGCCCGGACGGCTCGGCCATCGAGTCAGTCCCGGTTCACGAGCTCGACGTACCAGTCCCGATCCCGGCCGACGGTTCTCAGCTTCGAGCCGTCGCCCTTGCAGCCGACGGCCACACCTTCGTCCTGGAAGGCCCTCCGGGAACCGGCAAGTCGCAGACCATCACCAACTTGATCGCGCACACCCTCGCGCAGGGCAAGTCGGTTCTCTTCGTCGCCGAGAAGCAAGCCGCGCTCGACGTCGTCAAGAAACGTCTCGACAAAGTCGGCCTCACGAAGTTCACGCTGGACCTGCACGGAAAGAACCAGAGTGCGAACGCAATTCGATCGCAGCTGAAGCACGCGATCGAGAATTCTGCCACCTATAAAAACAGGACCTGGGCTGCCAAGCTCGCCGACGTCCGATCGCGCCACGTCCCACTCGACGACTACCCCGTCAAGATCCACCAGCAAAACGGCGTCGACCATTCGCTCTGGTCCGCCTATGACACCATGCTCGGTCTCGGCGATGGGCCGATCGCGCCTATCCCCGCGACATACGTCGGCAATCCGGCTGTTCCGGTCGCCGACATCACCGGGGCCCTGAGGCAATTCGAGCGTGCTGCCCGTTCCGTCCCGATCAGTCGCGACAACCCGTGGACCATCGCGGGAACCATCGATCAACACGCCACCGATAATCAGTTTCGTGCTGTCGCATCGCGGCTCGCCGCTGCTCTCGATGCAGTCCACCACAGCAACATCGTGCGGTACATCGCCGAACAGCTTCCGAATCCCGAAACGATCGAACTCCTTCTCCCCCAAGCCCGACGGCAGGTCGGTCGGGCCATTCCCACGGCGGATAACCTGACCGCCACACAATCCGCACAGTGGGTTGCGTCTAAACACGCTCTGCTGGGCGAGATTTCGCTGCTACAGCGGCAATGCGGTCCTTTGACGTCGGTCTTCACGCCGAGCTTCATCGACAGCGGTGACACCGAGTCTCTAGCCGTTGCTGCAGAGGAAGCCGGAAAAGGCCTGTTCGGCAAGAAGAAGCGCATTGAACACTTCATCCGCGACGTGGCCCCCGGACTACTGCCGGGCGTTCAGCTGGATCCCGAGACCGCTCTCCCACTTCTGAGGTCGATCCCTGGCGCGCGAGAGCTCACCGCAAACACGGTGCGGCACATGCACGAATTGTTGACGCAGTTCGCACCCCCGATCTGGAATCCGTTCAGCCCGGATGCAATCGGCCACCTGCAGTCGTCCTTCGACTACATCGAACAGTCCGCGCAGTTCCTTCAGGCGCACCCACAGCTGTGGCAGACCCTCGTTGCTACCGGTCCATTGAGTCCGCAGGACATCGCCGTCCTCGACGACCTCTCGCAAGCATGGCGATCGTGGCGTCAGATTCTGGGTGCCCGAGACGTCGACGTCGACCGGTGGCGTAACGGCATTCACTGGCTCGGTGCGTGCCAGCGAGACTCGCGGTCATGGCTCGACGCCATCCAGACAGACGGCAGCGCGCCAATTCGCCACTGGTCCACCATGACCGGTTACCTCGACCCTTTGCGTACCGCAGGGTTGCACGATCTAGTCGAGGAGCTGTTGACCGGTGTCATTCCGGCTGGGCAAGCCGAGATTGCGTTCATGCGCGGAGTGGCGGTCACCTCTCACGACGAACGACGCCGCAAGCACGGCCTCACGCAGTTCGATCGCGCCATCAAGGACGGGGAGATCGAGGATTTCGCGAACGCGTCGGCTGCCGGTCGTGCAGAACAGGTCACCGCACTCCCGGCCGCTCTACTGGAGCGTCGGTCTTTCCACGCCGGTTCGTTGACGGGTGAGGTCGGCAATCTTCGACGACTCCTCGATGCCAAGCGCGGTGGAACGTCGTTCCGCCAGTTGATGAGTCGCTACGGCAACTACATCCTCGAAGCGACACCGTGCTTCTTCGTCAGCCCGACATCGCTCGCACAGTTCGTGCCACCGGGCTCGGTCACGTTCGACCTCGTGGTGTTCGACGAGGCATCTCAGGTGACCGTTCCCCAAGCCATCGGCGCGTTGGGGCGTGGCCGGTCTGCGGTGATCGTCGGCGATTCACAGCAGATGCCGCCGACGGCGATCGGCGTCGTCAACACGAACGACGGCGACGAGTACACCGAGGACGACGAGGTCATCCCGGAAGATCTCGACAGCATTCTCACCGAGGCGGTCGAGTCCGGAGTTCCACGGTTGTGGCTGTCGTGGCACTACCGCAGTCAGGACGAGTCGCTCATCGCGTTCTCGAACGAGAAGTACTACGAGGGCCGGCTCGCAAGCCTCCCGTCTCCTGGTGGCGACGACACTGCCGGTGTCGAGTGGCGGCGCGTCGACGGCCACTTCAATCGCGAGACCAAGGATCGCATACGCATCAACATCGTTGAGGCGGAAGCGATTGTTGCGGAGATTCGTAGTCGACTGTGGAATGCTCACCTCGCCGATCAAAGCACCGGCGTCGTCACCTTCAATGCACAGCAGCAGACGCTGGTCCGAGATCTCCTGGAGGCGTCGGGCGATCCGCTCATCCTCGATCAGCTCCGAGACGATCGCGAAGACGGGATCTTCGTCAAGAACCTGGAGAACGTGCAGGGTGACGAACGGGATGTGATCCTCTTCAGCGCTGCCTTCTCGAAGAAGCCGGACGACCCCAAGCTGCCTCTCAATTTCGGCCCGTTGACCAGGACCGGCGGCGAGAAGCGACTGAACGTGGCCGTGACACGTGCCCGACGCAAGGTGGTCATCTTCACCTCGTTCGATCCGATGGACATCGATCTGTCGCGCACGAGGTCGGTCGGAATCGCTCACCTGCGTGGGTACCTCGAGATGGCTGCGCAGAATTCGCGGATCGACGACGCTCGACCCGCGCATTCGCGTGGAGCGTCGGACGCGGTGCAGGAGCATCTGGTCCGATCCATCCGCGAGGACGGCTACGAAGTCGAAGCCAACTACGGTCTGTCCGAGTTCGTCTTGGATGTGGTTGTGCGCGAACCGGGTTCAGAGCAATGGCAGGTTGCCGTCATGTTGGACGGTCCGCAGTGGGCGCAGCGACCGACGGTGGCCGATCGGGACCTGACGCCGCAATTGCTGGAATCGATGATGCATTGGGGTTCGTCCGTCCGCGTGTGGCTTCCGGATTGGATCGACAACCCCGACGGTGTCATGACGCAGATCGCCGACGCCGTGAGCCGTTCCAAGGAGCGACTGGCTGCTCGCCAGGCCGAGATCGACGCGGCGGCCGAGGCTCAAGCGGCTGCCATCGCGGCCGCAGGTACGGTGGTCGACGACGCCATCGAGTCGCCCGACGAATTCGCGCCTGACAGCGACATGTGGATCAAACTGGGCGCGACCCCGGAGGAGTCGGAACCCCTACGCGTGGCAAGCCTGACCGTCGTAGAACTCGCGCTGACGATCGCGGAGCCGAGGAATTGGCATGGCCGCAATATCGAATACATCGAGGCACCGACGTCGAACCTCGGCGTGCGCGAGGACCTGGACCGCGTGCACTCACCTGCGGTGCGCAACACCATCACCCGGGCTGTCCAAGAGAAAGTAGAAATCGAAGGTCCGATCTCGCTCGATCGTCTGGCACGAAATGTGGCCAGGCGCTTCGGCTTCGACCGAGTCGCTGCGGGACGCCGCGAGTTCGTGTTGCAGACCGTGCCCGACGAGCTGATCGAGCGGTCCGACGAGTTGGGCGATTTCGCCTGGCCACGCGAGCTGGACCGCGCGACGTGGCGAGGATTCCGCAGGACGCACAGCGACCTGACGCGGGCGCTCACCGACGTAGCGCCGGAGGAAATCATCAACGCGATGATGTCGGTGTGCGCGCAGACTGGCCAGCCGGACTACGACACCCTGCTGCGCAAGAGGTTGACCATCTTCAACCAGAAGCGTTTGACAGGTCCGAGCCGGGAGAGACTCGAAGCTGTCATCGATCTGGGCGTCCGACGCGGACGGTTGATCCAGATCGACGAGACCTACCGGGCGGGGGCTTGATGACGGGGATTGGCTTCGACATACCGGTCTCGAATCCGCTCAGAAGCGATAGCACCCAATGCCGCTTTCACGTGCGCCTGTCAAGTAATGTCGGTTTCCACGTTCGTGACAAGGGGGCATGATGGACGTTTTCGATCTCCACGGAACGCTCATCCAGGACTACCGTTCCTACACAACGTCTTCGGTGGACGTTCGCAGCCCGCGACTTCAACAACATGTTGCAGAGCTGACAGCAAGAGGGGACCAGTGGCCGGAACCCTGGCTTTCCTTGAACCCACTTTTCGCGACCGGTGGATCGATTGGCGAGCTAGTTGAGCAGGGGCTCCTCCATGCCGAGTGCGAGCGAATTTTCCGGCCGAAGGCACAGCCGACGGACATAGGTAGGCGCGCAATTACCCTTCATCGCCATCAACGCAAGGCGATCGAGGCGGCGCAGACCGGCAAATCGTATGTGCTCACCACCGGTACGGGTTCGGGCAAATCGCTGGCATACATCGTTCCGATCGTCGATCACGTCCTGCGCATGCCCGAGCGCACGCCCGGGGTCAAAGCGATCATCGTGTATCCGATGAACGCCCTGGCGAACAGCCAGGTCGGCGAGTTGGAAAAATTCTTGCGCCACGGGTACGAGCCAGGAAACGAGCCCGTCACTTTTGCCCGCTACACCGGCCAGGAGCAGGGCGAGGAAAGGGAGAAGATCCTCCGTGATCCGCCGGACATCCTGCTCACGAACTACGTCATGCTCGAACTGGTGCTCACCAGGCCGGAGGAACGGCGCCGGTTGGTGCAGGCAGCCCAAGGTCTCCAATTCCTGGTGCTAGACGAGCTGCATACCTACCGCGGGCGGCAGGGCGCCGACGTCGCGATGCTGGTGCGCCGGGTGCGCGATGCCTGCCAGTCACCAAACCTGCAGTGCGTCGGCACTTCGGCGACGATGGCGAGTGGCGGCACGGTCGACGATCAGCGGTCAGTGGTGGCGAAGGTGGCCAGCCACCTGTTCGGGGCGGAGGTGACGCCGGAACGCGTGATCGGCGAGACGCTCGACCGCGCGACCGGCGGTGATCTCACCGACCTTGCACGCCTCGGTACCGAGGTGCGTGCCGGCGGCGCTCGCGGCGACTACGCCGAGCTGTCGACATCACCTCTCGCCACCTGGATCGAGGCCACCTTCGGCCTCGACGAGGAGACCGGCACGGGTCGGATAGTGCGCCAAAAACCGGCTCGGGTCCGAGAGTCGGCAGCCCGTCTTGCAGATGTCACGGATTGCACGATCGACGAATCCGAACAGGCCATCCGAGCAACGCTTCTCGCCGGGTCCAACGAGCGGCATCCCGTGACGGGCCGCCCCCTGTTCGCGTTCCGGCTGCACCAATTCCTGTCCAAGGGCGACACGGTGTATGTGTCGATCGAGACCGAAGAACGCCGACACGTCACGTCCACGTACCAGGTGTCGGTACCGGGCGAACCGCACAAGGCGCTGATCCCCTTGGCGTTTTGCCGCGAATGCGGGCAAGAGTATTTGGTGGTCGCCCGTACCGACGATCACGGCACCACTCGCTACCGGCCGCGCCGGGATCGCGACGCGAGCGGTGGCGACGAGGCGAACGGCTACCTGTACGTCTCGTCCGATCAGCCGTGGCCGATCGATCCTCTCGCCGAGGGACGATTTCCCGATTCGTGGGTCTCCGATGGCGAGGTGGTCGAGCGGCTGCGCAAACACCAGCCACGGATTGTGCGGGTAGGGGTGGACGGAGCCGAAGCGCAGGACGGGCTGCGGGCAGCGTATGTTCCGTCGCCGTTCCGGTTCTGTTTGCGCTGCAAGGTGTCCTACGAACAGGCCCGTGGCAGCGACTTCGCCAAGCTGGCGACGCTCGATGCCGAGGGCCGCAGTTCGGCGGTGTCGGTGGTCAGCGCGTCGGTGGTGCGGTCGCTCAAGCAACTACCGGAGGCTGAGTTGTCAGCGGATGCGCGCAAGCTGCTCACGTTCGTCGACAATCGCCAGGATGCCAGCCTGCAATCGGGTCACTTCAATGATTTCGTTCAGGTGACCCAGCTGCGGGGAGCGGTGTTTCGCGCACTCGCGAACGGACCGTTGCGGCACGACGAGGTGGCTCAGCGGGTCGTGGCGTCGCTGGGCCTGCCGTTCGAGTCGTACGCCGCCAACCCGGACGCGGTGTACGGTGCTCGCTCCGCTGCGCAGCGGGCTTTCAAAGAGTTCATCGAGTTTCGGCTCTACGCAGATCTGCAACGCGGGTGGCGGGTGACCATGCCGAACCTCGAGCAGACGGGTCTGCTGCGTATCGACTACGACTCGCTCGCTGAGATCGCGGCGGATACGGCCCTCTGGGAGAGATCACTGGCGGCGTTGCAGGCCGCTCGCGCGGGTGAGCGGGAAGAGTTGTGCCGCATCGTGCTCGACGAGTTCCGACGCGAACTGGCGGTCGACGTCGATTGCCTGTCCGAGGACGGTTACGACCGTATCCGCCGCCAGTCGGAACAGCACCTCACGGGCCTCTGGTCGATCTCCCGTCGCGATGCCCCACCGATCCTCGGGACGGTCTCGACCCGGTCGGGCGCACCTGGGCGCCCGCGGGCCGAGGTGCGGTTGACCGGGCGGTCCGCGCTCGGGCGGTACATCCGAGACCGCAGCGGTCTGCGCAACCTCGACGGGCAGCCCCTCGACACCGCCGACGCCCAACAGGTGATCGAGAACCTCCTCACGGTTCTCGAACGTGCCGGCTTGCTGACGAAGGTTGTCCTGCCCAAGGACGACGGGCTCAACTACCGACTCAAAGCGTCGACCATCATCTGGTACGCGGGCGACGGACAGACCGGCGCACCCGACCCGTTGCGCCGGACTGCAGGCGCAGATCAGGGACTGCGCATCAATCCGTTCTTCCGGGACCTGTACCGCGGCACGGCACCGACGTTGGCCGGACTGCACGCACGTGAGCACACTGCGCAGGTGTCGTCCGCGGATCGCGAGAATCGTGAGAGTGACTTCCGTTCGGGCACTCTGCCATTGATGTTCTGCTCCCCGACCATGGAGCTGGGTGTCGACATCTCGAGCTTGAACGCCGTAGGCCTGCGCAACGTGCCCCCAACACCCGCCAACTACGCGCAACGTTCGGGACGCGCGGGGCGTTCGGGCCAACCAGCTCTGGTGGTGACATACTGCGCGACCGGCAACTCGCACGACCAGTACTATTTCCGACGCTCTCGCGACATGGTGGCGGGCTCGGTTGCTGCGCCCCGACTCGATCTGACCAACGAGGCGCTGCTCGCATCGCACCTGCATGCGCTGTGGTTGGCCGAGACGGGAGCGGATCTGCGGTCGCGGATGCCGCAGCTCCTCGACGTCGAGAATGAAGGAATGCCGCTGGTCGCGGACCTAGCGAGGGTGCTCGGCGAGCCCGACGCCATCCGGCGTGCCACCGACCGCGCGGCCGAGGTCATTGCGCCACTCCGCGCGGATCTGGAGCAGACGGCGTGGTGGCACGACGGCTGGGCGGCATCGATCGTCGCATCGGCACCTCAGGGATTCGACGACGCCTGCGGGCGCTGGCGTGAGCTGTACCAGGCCGCGCTGGCCGATCAGCAGGAGCAGAACAGGGTCGTGCTGGACACCTCCGCATCGCACGGGGCGCGGAAGGCTGCGGAGGCGCGGCGGCGCGAGGCCGAGAGCCAGTTGCGGCTTCTCCGCAACGAGGACTCCGACCGCGGACACTCGGACTTCTACACGTACCGCTACTTTGCATCCGAGGGCTTCCTTCCGGGCTACAGCTTTCCTCGGCTACCGCTCGCCGCCTATATCCCCGGCGTCCGGACGTCGGCCGGTGGTGCGGATGGCGGCGACTATTTGCAGCGGCCGCGTTTCCTTGCGATCAGCGAGTTCGGGCCCGGCGCCCTTATCTACCACGAGGGCGCCCGCTACGAGGTACGTCGGGTACAGGTGCCCATGTCCAGTGGCGGGGTCGGCACAATCGATCTGCAGGACGCGCGACGGTGCGACGAGTGCGGCTACCACCACGTGCGGCAGGCAGGTCTGGACGTGTGCGAGAACTGCGGTGTTCCATTATCGCCTCCGCGCTACAACCTGATGAAGATGCAGACGGTGTTCACCCGGCGGCGGGAACGTATCTCCTCCGACGAGGAAGAGCGACGTCGAGCGGGGTTCGAGTTGGAAACGTCGTTTCGGTTCAGCCAGCACGGTCCTCGTTCCGGCCGTTTGGACGCCGACATCGAAGGCCAAGACGGGACTATGGCCGAACTCGCCTACGGCGACACGGCGGTTGTGCGGGTGACGAACCTGGGTCGGCGACGACGTAAGAACCCTAACGAACTTGGCTACTGGCTCGACACGGTGAAAGGCAATTGGCTCAGCGAGAAGGACGCCACGGACTCGACGCCACAGGACGACGGCCTAGAGGATGTCGCGGATGCGCCTGCGAAGTCCAAGGTCATTCCGTACGTCGAGGACACCCGCAACATCGCGGTGCTGCGGCTGTCCTCACCTGTGGACGAATCGATTGCGACAACGCTGCGGTACGCCCTGGAGCGCGGCATCGAGGCGGAGTTCCAGCTGGAGGATTCGGAGCTGTCGAGCGAATCGCTGCCGGACACCTCGGAAAGGGCGCGGATGCTGTTCACGGAGTCCGCGGAGGGCGGCGCCGGTGTGCTCCGCCGCCTGCACGGAGAACCGGACGCGATCGCCCGGGTGGCGCGTCGGGCACTAGAAATTGCCCACTTCGGCGTGGACGGCGAGGACCTCAGCAAAGCCGACGGGGCGGGCGAACGCTGCGAAAAGGCTTGTTACGACTGCCTTCTCGCGTACGGAAACCAGTCCGATCACCAGAAGATCGACCGTCACGCAATCAAGGATCTGCTGCTCGCCTTCACGGACACGCGGACGGCGACGCGGCGTCAAGACGTGGCACCCGCGGCGGATTCAGGCCACCTGCGTGGCCGATGCCGGTCTGATGCCGAGCGAAATTTGGTGGATCTGCTGGTGGCGCACGAATTCGCGCTACCCGACACCGTTCACGAAAAGATCGGCGGCGTTACCGCGGACTTCGTCTTCCGCGGAGACGCCGGAGTGACGGTGGTGTTCGTGGACGAGTCCGGCCAGGCGCCGGGACCGGGCCGCGACGAGACCGCCGAGGACGAGCTGATGGACCGAGGGTGGTCGGTGCTGCGCCTGCGAGTGGGCGACGACTGGCTGCCCGAATTGCGCGCGAACACGTACGTGTTCGGTACGGGAAGGAAATAGGAATGGGTTTCGCACCGGGCAACCTGGTAACAGCGCGGGGCCGTGAGTGGGTGGTCCTGCCCGACAGCACCGACGATTTCCTCGTCCTCCGGCCGCTCGGCGGGCTGGACGACGACATCGCCGGCGTACTCGTCACTGAAGGTGTCACGCCCGCGATCTTCCCCGCGCCGAACGCCGAGGATCTCGGCGACCACTTCAGCGCCCAGCTGCTCACCAACGCCATGCGGATCGGATTTCGGTCCACCGCCGGACCTTTCCGGTCACTCGCGTCCATTGCGGTACAGCCGAGGGCTTATCAGCTCGTCCCGCTGATGATGGCGCTGCGGCAGGACGTCGTCCGTCTGCTGATCGCCGACGACGTCGGCATCGGCAAGACGATCGAGGCGGGGTTGGTTGCGGCGGAACTGCTCGAGGTGGGTGAGGCGCGCGGCCTGTCGGTGCTGTGCAGTCCTGCGCTGGCCGAGCAGTGGCAGTCCGAACTGCGGAACAAGTTCGGAATGGAAGCGGAGCTGGTTCTGCCCTCAACGGTACGGCGGCTCGAGCGGGGCCGGATCGGCACCGAGTCGATCTTTGAGCGGTACCCGATCACGGTGGTGTCCACTGACTTCATCAAGAATTCACGGCGGCGCCACGAGTTCCTGCGCACCTGCCCGGATCTGGTGATCGTCGACGAGGTTCACACCTGTGTGGCGGCGTCCGGCCAGGGCGGGTCAGGACGCACCCAGCGGTATGAGCTGGTGCGGGACCTATCAAAGGACCGCACCCGGCACATGATTCTCGCGAGCGCAACGCCGCACTCCGGCAAGGAGGAAGCGTTCCGGAACCTGCTCGGTCTGCTCGATCCACTGCTCGAGACCGTGAATTTGGATGAAAGGAAGGGCCGTGAGCTACTGGCCCGGCATTTCGTGCAGCGGCGCCGCGGCGACATCCGCCGCTACCTCGACGAGGACACCCCGTTCCCTAAGGACCGCCTCACTCGCGAGGTGCCGTACGCGCTGTCGCCGGAGTATCACGCGCTGTTCACTAAGGTTCTCGACTACGCCCGCGAAACGGTCCGAGCCGGCGACGGCGAGTTGTCGAAGCGGGTGAACTGGTGGTCTGCGTTGGCCCTGCTCCGTGCGCTCGCCTCGTCACCGCGCGCCGCGGCACAAACCCTGCGGACGCGGGCGGCATCCGCAGCCGCAGATTCTCCGGACGAGGCCGACGCGATCGGTCGAGCGATCGTCCTCGATCAGACCGACGACGAGGCGATAGAGGCCGCGGACATTACGCCCGGCGCCGACAGCGGCGACGCTGGGAACGCGACTGTCCGGCGCCTCCGCGGTTTCCTCGCCGACGCCGCGAAGCTGGAGGGCAAACCGGACCGCAAGATCACAACGCTGGTCAAGGAGGTCAATAAACTCCTGGCCGACGGCTGCGATCCGATCGTCTTCTGCCGTTTTATCGACACCGCTGACTATGTCGCGGAGGAGCTGCAGAAGGCGCTGGGCCGTGGCGTCACTGTCCGCGCAGTCACCGGCACGCTGCCCCCGTCGGAGCGGGTGGCGCGGATCGACGATCTGACCGCCACCACTGGCCGACACGTCCTCGTCGCGACCGACTGTCTGTCGGAGGGTGTGAACCTGCAGGACGGTTTCCAGGCGGTGGTGCACTACGACCTCGCCTGGAATCCGACGCGGCATGAGCAGCGGGAGGGCCGCGTCGACCGGTTCGGTCAGCGCGCCGAGCAGGTGCGGGCCGTCACCCTGTACGGACGTGACAACCAGATCGACGGCATCGTGCTGGAAGTCCTGCTGCGCAAGCACGAGGCGATCCGCAAGGCGACGGGCGTGTCGGTTCCGGTGCCGGACAACAACTCCGCAGTGGTGGAGGCCCTGATGGAGGGGCTGCTGCTGCGCGGCACGGACGCGGAGCAGCTATCCCTGGACCTCGACGTGCAGCAGAAGCAGTTGACCCTCTATCGGGAGTGGGAGTCGACGGCGGAGCGGGAGAAGCTCGCGCAGACGAAATACGCGCAGCACGCGATCAAGCCGGAGGAGGTGTCGGCGGAGGTGGCCGCGGCGCGCGCCTCGCTGGGTACCCACGGGGACGTCGCGACCTGTGTGGAGCACGCCCTGCAGGCGCTGCGGTCGACGATCA
Organism: Rhodococcus sp. Eu-32; assembly: GCF_003336925.1. Lineage (NCBI taxonomy): Bacteria > Bacillati > Actinomycetota > Actinomycetes > Mycobacteriales > Nocardiaceae > Rhodococcus > Rhodococcus sp. Eu-32. The sequence goes on from NZ_QGNK01000009.1 coordinate 72,311, forward strand.
GCCGAACCGCTGACGGGTTCACGGCGACCTTGGCACCGCTCCCGTTGGGTTTGAAGGATGCGCTGCCCCCCAACCGCAACGACCCGCTGCTGTTCGCGGACGACCTCCCGGTCCGCCGGGGTGACGCCGTGTTGACCCGCACCGACGCGACGGTCGAAGCAATCGCGCAGTACGTGCTCGAGTCGGCGTTGGATGCCGGGATGGACGAGGCAGTCCGTCCCGCGAGGCGCTGCGCTGTGGTGCGCACGAGTGCGGTGTCTGTGCGGACCACCCTGTTGGTCGCGCGGTTCCGTTTCCATCTGGAGTTGCCGTCTCGCACTGGGACACGGCAGCTGGTGGCGGAGGATGTGGCGACGTTGGCGTTCGAGGGTGCCCCAGCGCAGGCCAAGTGGCTGGACGCCGACGCGGCCGCCGCGTTGCTGGCTGTTACCCCGAGCGGCAACGTCCCCGCCCCGCAGGCTCGACAGTTCGTCACCCGGGTTGTCGACGGGTTGGACGGGCTGCGGCCGAATCTTGACGCGCACGGAGCCCAACTGGCCGACCGGCTGTTAGCGGCGCACCGCCGAGTGCGGCAGGCGTCGTCGGAAATCGTGCGTGGGTTGAAGGTGACCCCCGAGGCGGGCGCCGACGTGTTGGGTGTGTTCGTGTTCGTTCCGTCGATCGAAGAGGGTGCCAAGTGAGCGGCGAGTCGTTCGTCGGAGTCCGGATCCAGGGCGGGCTGCTGCCGGCAGACCTGCCCTCGCAACTCGCCAGCGGACTCGACCCGTCGGGTAACACGCTCTCCCCGAAGGATTATCACCTAGCGACCGGCGAGACCGTCCGGGACGCGGCTAACCGCGTGTGGGCCTACCTGCGGGGCGTATGGACGGGGTACCGGGACGCGCTGGCTCAACTTCCGGCCGATGCGCCGACAACCGCGCTGACCCGCGAACGTTTCCTGCTGGTGCTGTTGGACCAGCTCGGGTACGGCCGAGTTCCCACCACGGGGAAGGGCGGCATCGAGGTCGAGAGGCATCCGTTCCCTGTCTCCCATCTGTGGGGTGCCACTCCGATCCACCTGCTCGGTTCCGGTACCGCGCTGGACACCCGTACCAGGGGTCTCGCAGGTGCGGCCGGGTCGTCCCCGCAGTCGATGGTGCAGGAGCTGCTGAATCGCAGCGACGATCACCTGTGGGCGATCCTGTCGAACGGTCAGGTGCTGCGGCTGTTGCGGGACTCGACCTCCCTCGTCGGGTCGGCGTATGTGGAGTTCGACCTGGAGGCAATTTTCGACGGTGACCTGTTCGCCGATTTCCTGCTGCTGTACACACTGTGTCAGGTGTCGCGGGTAGAGGTCCGTGACACGGAGATCGGGCCGGCGTCGTGCCGGCTGGAACAGTGGCGTACCGAGGCAGTCGAATCCGGTTCTCGCGCACTGAATCTGCTGCGGGATGGAGTCGTGGACGCGCTTCGCACCCTCGGCGTCGGGTTCCTCACCCACCCGGCGAATGCGTCGCTTCGCGATGATCTCGCCGCTGGCAAGACCTCGGTCTCGGACGTCAACCACGCCTTGCTGCGGGTGGTGTACCGGTTGCTGTTCACGTTCGTCGCCGAGGATCGCGGCGCCCTGCTCGACCCGAAGGCCGATCCGCAGGCGCGCCAGCGGTATCTGGACTACTTCTCGACGGCACGGCTGCGCAACACCGCCCGGCGGCGGCGCGGCGGCCGGCACGGAGACCGCTGGCAAGCGTTGACGCTGGTGTGGCGTGGCCTGGGCAGCGAGAGCGGTCGGCCGGAGTTGGGGCTGCCCGGCGTCGGTGGCCTGTTCGAAACCGGCAGCTTGGACTTCCTCGCTGACTGCGAGCTGTCGAATGAGTACCTGTTGTCGGCCGTGCGCTCGCTGTCTCTGGTGCGGGAACCGAAATCCGACGTGCTGCGAGTGGTGGACTACCGCAACCTCGGGGCCGAGGAACTGGGCAGCATCTACGAGGCGCTGCTCGAATTCGTGCCGCAGTGGGATCCTGCAACGAAGCAGTACACCCTCGACATCGCATCCGGGAACCAGCGCAAGGACACCGGCTCCTACTACACGCCGACGTCACTGGTGGAGTCGCTGCTGGATACCGCGCTCGAACCGGTGCTCGACGACGCGGTGAAGTCCGCCGACACTTCCGACGGCCAGGTGGCAGCACTGCTCGCCGTGACGGTGTGCGACCCGGCGTGTGGCAGCGGACACTTCCTCGTCGGCGCAGCGCGGCGGATCGCGAAGCGGGTCGCCGCGATCCGCACGGGCGATCCGGAGCCGGCACCTGAGCAGGTCCGGGCCGCGATGCGCGACGTGGTCGCGGGCTGCGTGTACGGCGTGGACGTCAACCCGCTCGCCGCGGAGCTCGCGAAGGTGTCCCTGTGGATGGAGGCGCTGGAGCCTGGCAAGCCGCTCGCCTACCTGGATGCGCAGATCAAGGTCGGCAACGCGTTGATCGGTGCCACCCCCGCGCTGCTGGCGGACGGCCTTCCGGATGAGGCGTTCAAGCCGATCGAGGGGGACGTCACGACGATCGCGACCGCCACGAAGGCGGCGAACAAGGCCGAACGCAAGAACCAGGGCAGCCTCTTCGACCTCGGTGACGCGATCGCCGCGAACACCGACCTGGCCGCGAAGGTGCAGCAGGTGGTCGGCGCAAACCCGCTGTCCCTTGCCGACGTTCATGTGCAGCAGCAGCGTCTGAATGCGTACACCGATTCGGATGAGTACCGCCAGGCTCGCCTGACAGCGGACGCGTGGTGCGCAGCGTTCGTGTGGCCCTTGCAGCCAGATGCGCCGACGCCGATCACGCACGCGACGGTCGCCGGGCTCGGCGACGGCACAACTACGCTGAGTGAAGCCCAGTCCGCGGAGGTCGCCCGCCTGGCGGCGGAGTATCGATTCTTCCATTGGCACCTCGAGTTTCCGCACCTGTTCCCTACCGGCGCGACCTCCGGCGACGCCGTAAGCGAGGCAACGGGCTGGGGTGGTGGATTCGCCGTCATGTTGGGTAATCCACCATGGGAACAGATTGAAATAGATGAAACTGAATTCTTTTCCCAGTACCACCCTGCCATCAGCCAAGAAAAGCGTTCGTCGGCACGTCGAGCAATGATTGAAGACACACTGGACAATTTTCCAGACCTCGAAGAATTATACGCCAGGAGGCGCCGCTACGTCGCCGGAACAGTCGGCTTCATCAAGGGCTCAGGAAAATACCCAAGAACCGTTTCGCGACGCCTCAACACCTATCGACAATTTGCCGAGCTGTTTGTCGATCTTATGCAACAATCCGGCCTTGGAGGAATCATAACTCCTACCGGACTGATAAACGACCTGAGCTCGGCGGGGCTCACGGAAGATCTCGTCAAATCGGAGCGAGTTTGCAGCGCCTTCGATTTCGTCAACCACTGGAAAACCGAGTCGATCGACAGACGTTTTTTCCTTCAGGTTCCGAACCATACGAGATTCTCGCTCACCACCATCGCCGGAGCCAGACGACGAGCTGCATCAATCAAGACAGCTCGGAGGCTGCAGGATCCGCGAAACATCAAGCCGAAGACCATCGAGGTCCAGCCATCCGATATTTCCCGCATCTCATCCGAGACTTATTCAATCCCATTATTTTCAGACGCCACTGAATCCTCTATAGCCATTCGCACGTACCGAAACTGCACCCTGTTCCGCGACACCGAACTGGAAACACGACAGGGGACGCTAAACATAAGCACCAACGACAAGCATCTCCGCTCGCATGAAGAATTGGTTGCTTCAGGTCTTCATCTCACCGGAGTGACGTTTACAAATTCTAACCGATCAAACCACCTCCCCGTATGGGAAGGAAAGCTATTCGGTGCGTATAACAACTCCCGGTCGACTTTTGCAGGAATCCCGGCAGAGCGACGCTTCAATAAAAAGGCCTCTCCGCGCCCGACGTCCATTCAGGATGGCGAGCTGCCATTGCCTCGCTACTGGGCGCCACAAGAACTCGTTTCCGAGAAATGGCCCTCTAAACGCAACTGGGTTCTATCCGGCAAAGAGACTACTGATGCAGACACCTCGCCACGCTCGTCCGTTTTCTGCGTCTACCCATACAGCGGGCTGGCCCACACATGCCAGATCATTTTCTCCGATGCACTTCCGGAGGATCATCTTCTTCACTACCTCGCATGCCTAAACAGCTTCGCATTCGACTTCTTTGTCCGACAGAAGCTCGTTGGTCGCCACCTGACGGCCTCGATCCTCAGGCAGTTGCCCGTCGTAGTTCCCCGGCAGCGCTTCTGCCTAACAGATAAGTGCGCCTATGAGTTCACATCCACGCGCACGAAGCTTCTATCACTTAGCGCGTACACCCCGAACATCTTCGATACTTCCACCAGTTCGGAATCGCTTGATCGAGAAATTGCCATAAGCGAACTCGATGCCGCATTCTTCCATTTGTACGGATTCTCAAGGGAGGAGGCTGAATACGCCATGGATAGCTTTCAACTTGCGAGAAAGAAGGATATCGAAACTCACAACGAATACCGCACGAAGCGGCTGATCCTCGAGCAGTACGACGCCATGGTCCCCGCTGCCGAGGCAGGCTAGCACTCCGCCAAGCTCTGCACCATCGCCCCACGGAGGTTTCGCATCATGTCGCTCGTGTACCGCGCCATCTGGCAAGACAATCTCGACTCGGTGTGCACGACCGCCGCCGATGTGTTCCGATCGTGGGCAAACGGCAAGAAGAGGGTGCCGGACGCCATCCCGGACTCCGGCACAATCCATAGCACGGTGATCAACGGCACCGACCGCGTTGATATCGAGGTCCAGACCGAAGGCGCTACTAGCGACTTCGGTGCGGTAACCGATGCCTTCCGTGCCCAATTGGTCGAGACTCGACCTAAAGGGCAGCGGTGGCACACGACGGTGCGCAGCTGGCAGGAGGCACCGTCCGGAGAGAGCGCCGCGGGGCCGGCGTGGCTGTGGGTCGACGTCGAAGTCGTCGGAGACGTCGACATCCGCAGCCTCGCCCCGAAGGCGCCGATCTTGGCTCGCGATTTGCTTCTGGCGGGTTCGAATCCTCGTATCGGCGACGAGCGACTGCTCACCCGAGCAGATTTCGTGCACGGAGCCGCCGCAGGTGAGCACCTCGCTGAGGAGCTGTCGCACTTCGACCGCTCCATTCCGTTTGTCGTTCTGCACAAGAACTTCGGGGCTGAGCAACGGATGCCCGCGAATGTCAACTTCGACCAAGTGGTGCGAACCACCGCGAACGCCGTCGCCGGCATCGCGAATGTGGTCTGTGTCGACGGAGCCGCCGCACATGCTCTCACCGAAGCACTGACCGAAAGCCACGGCCTCTGGGGCGGCGCCCTTCGGATCTATCAGAAGGACCTTGACCCGGCGAGCCCATCGGACAGCTGGCGACACCGCTACGTCACCGCCGACCGCTACCTCACCAACCGGTCAACTGCTGCAGACATCGCGGGCCGCACTATCGGCCCCATCTCCTCCGTCCGCCGCCCGCCGCCGTCGTTCGCCAACGCGAAGGCACTCCTGAACCAGCAGAACACCGGATCGGCGACGTACGCGGAACTGCTCGAGTACGCCGACACACAATTACAGGCGGCAGAAGAGAACAACGCTGCGCTGCTGGACCAACTGCGTCAAGCGGATGAGGACGCCCAGGCGCAGGCGTTGGACCTCGACGAAGCGCTGGAGGACCGTCTTCGTGCACTCGACCAGGCGGAGAAGCTGACCCGCAAGGTCGACTATCTGGAGAAGCAGCTCGCCGAACTGGGCGGGAGCTCGGCGTTCGCAGTGGGTGCGGGTCCAATGCTGCCGGACACGGCGTCGAACCTGTCCCATGCCGTCCAGTTGGCGCAGGAACACCTGGCCGATCGACTCGTCATCCCCGGCGAAGCGCTCCGCGACCTTCCTGTCCTCGACAGCACCAATACCGCTGGCGCGTGGGGAAATCTGTCGTGGCTCGCGTTCCGGGCATTGCATGCATTCGCAGACGACTGCGCCAACGGATGGGACAGGGGCGGCTTCTACGAATGGTGCGGCAACTCCAAGCACCCGCTGGTGTGGAGGGCATCGACGAAGAAGCTCGCCATGAAGGAGTCCGACACCGTCCACCAGAGTGACAAGCTGAAACAGTGCCGCGTACTTCCTGTCGCGACCGACGTCGACCCGAGCGGGTCCATCTTCATGGAGGCGCACATCAAGATCGCCACCGGCGGCGGAAACCTCGCACCGCGCATCTACTTCCATTTCCACAACCCGACCTGCACCATGCACGTCGGCTTCTTCGGACCGCACAAGTACATGCCGAATTCGAAGACATAGCGACCGGGCGATGTTCGTCTCGTCCCGTATGCGATCAGTAGACCCTCCATCGTCCGTCTGTAGGAGCCCACCACTTGCCGCGTCCCATCCCGACCACGGTCTGCCACTTCACGCACATCGAGCACCTACCGACGATCGCCGGCCACGGCCTACTGTCGGATACTCGAGCCCAGGCCGGTGGGCTGTTGACAACCGAGGCCGGGGAACCTCGCATCAAACGACGCCGGGCCCGCCGCGCGGTGAGGATGAGTCGTGGGGGCGTCGTCGCCGACTACGTGCCGTTCTACTATCGATCTCGCAGCCCGATGCTCTCCGCGATCCACAACGGACGGGTGCCGACCTTCACCGGCGACACCCACGACCTCATCTACCTGCTCAGTACCGTCGAGACGCTTCTCGACCACGGCCTGCCCCTCGTCTTCACAGACCGGAATGCGTCGCTGGAGTTGGCGGCATATTCGGACTCGCTCGAGGAGCTCGACGACCTCGTCGACTGGGAAGTGATAAGGGCCCGCTACTGGGCAAACACCGAGGACGATCCCGACCGCAAGGAACGGCGGATGGCCGAGTGCCTCGTCCACGACCACGTCCCGTGGGAGGCCTTCACTGGAATAGCGGTCTACGATGCGGCCCGGGAACGCCGCGTCCGAGAGATCCTCGATAGGCTGGACGGGAACCAGCCACCCATCCGCGTCACACCTGACGCCTACTTCTGACCTCGGAGCTCCGCATGTTGACCACCACCACCGGAAATCTGCTGCGCGCAGACACCGATGCCCTGGTCAACACGGTCAACACCGTGGGCGTGATGGGCAAGGGAATCGCGCTTCAGTTCCGCCGCGCCTACCCCGACATGTTCAAGGCGTACGCCACAGCGTCCAAGGCCGGCGAGGTGCAACTCGGCCACGTGCACGTGTGGGAAACCGGGGCGCTCGACGGCCCCCGGTTCATCATCAACTTCCCCACCAAGGGCCACTGGCGGGCAGCGTCCAAGCTGCGTGACATCGAGGCCGGGCTCTCCGACCTCACCCGAGTGATCCGCGAGAACAACATCACGTCAATCGCTATCCCACCTCTGGGCTGCGGCAACGGCGGCCTCGACTGGGCCGACGTCCTTCCCCTGATCCGTCAGGCGTTCGCGGAGCTACCCGACGTCGAGGCGATCGTGTACGCACCCGACGCTCCACCGACGCCGATGGACATGGGCAATGCGACCGAGCGCCCGAACATGACGGTCGGCCGCGCGGCGCTCGTGACACTCCTGGACCGCTACGCCGGTGTGGCCCTCGGCGCCACACCCATCGAGGTCCAGAAGCTGATGTACTTCCTGCAGGTGCTCGGCGAACCGCTGAACCTGAACTACGCGAAGAACTTGTACGGCCCTTATGCCGACAACCTCCGGCACGTTCTGAACCGTGTGGAAGGGCACTTCCTCACCGGTTACGGCGACGGCACGGCGCGGGTTCTCGACGCCGACCCCATCCGAGTTCTACCAGGCGCGGTGGACGAGGCCGCAGCGGTGCTCGCAGAGAACGGCGAGACCGAGAAACGCGTCGAGAAGGTCCTGGACCTGATCGACGGCTTCGAGTCGATGTACAGCATGGAACTGCTCGCGACAGTCCACTGGGTGATGTCCGAGGACGCCGCTGCGGCCGAGGACTGCAAGCATGCCGTGAAACTTGTTCACGAGTGGACACCACGCAAACGCCGCACCTTCACCGAAGATCACATCCACGTTGCTTGGCGAGCGATGAGGGAACGGGGTCTCATCTCGGCTGGCTGATCGGTTCGGTGCGCTGCCACCACGAACTGCAAGCGCGCATCGCGGTCGGTTCACGTCATACGGCCGACGAGCCTGGCGGTATGCAAAGGTACAGGCATGCCATCCGATGAAGAGCCCGGCGCCGTCGAACGAATCGGCAGGAGACTCGTCGACGCCGGCCTCGGCCGCGGAGACTCATTGCTCACCCCCGGCCAAGCGATCTGGACTCTGGAACACCTCACCGAGCTCCAGCAGGACTTCGTCGACAAGCCCGACGAAGGCTCCGGCACGTTCTTCGACAAGCTCACCGCACAGTTGGAATCGACCTCACCCGACGCGATTCAGCTTTTTGCCGAGCTGTACATCATGAACGTCCTTCCCATCGTCAACCTCACCGGCAAGCTGAAGGTGCAGCAGGTCGATTCGATACTCGACCTGTGCACCCCGCGTGTCGCCCTCCCGGCAGATGTCGAACAGGCACTGTTGGTCGGCGGCGTGTATCACGGCGGCCAGGCCTTCAACAACTACCGGTGGAAGCAGCTCGCATACCTCATCGAGTTCGCGAAGGCCTTCCTCTCGCTCTCAGCGGGTGAGCGGTCGGAAGCACTCGACGATCCCCTGAAGTTCAGGGCCGTCGCGAACTCCGTGGCGACGGGGCAAGCAGCGCAACGCCAGTCGTTGCTCTACCTCGGATTCCCCGACTTCTTCCTGCCGATCGTCAGCCCCAGCCACCGACGTCAGATCCGTGATGCCTTCGCGGCCGACTACCTCGACCACCCGCCCACCGACGACGTCGATGTTGACCTTCATGAGATCCACACCAACGCAGCCGCCACCACCTCCGGCGACGCTGTCGACTTCTACTCCGCTCCCTGGAGCGATCGGTGGCAACAACCCAAGGCCACCGCCGCGTCACCGTCCGACCAGGTCGTTCACGCGTGGAAGGTGTACGGGTCCAACGTCGCAGGCGAGGACATGGTTCCAATTTGGCGCACCAAGGGAACAGTCTCCCTGGCAGCGAAATTTCTGCGCCCTGTCGAATCGGACGTCACACGTGACGAACTGAAGGGGTTCATCGAGGAGGACTACCGTGCGTCGGGTTATGCCGCGAGGCAGGAGAAGCTCGACGAGTTCTACTCCTTCCTCGCCCGCATGCACCCCGGTGACCTCGTCGTTACCGTGAGTCAAGGCAAGGCACACTTCGGCACCGTCACCGGAGATGCTGAATACGTGCAGAGCACCGACGGCCGCTCGAACCTGCGCCGACCCGTCAAGTGGGAATCGGTGACCAGGCCGAGCACCGACCTTCCACTCGAGATCGCCTCGCGCCTGAACGCACAGGGCGAGGTGGTGGATCTGACCCCGCAGATCGACGCACTCAGAGAAATCTTTGGGCAGCGTCGCGCTGCCAAACCGGCCACCGGGCTTAACCTTCCCGATGCCAGTGCAGATCTCGCGCGCCGCCTGCACGTGCCGCAGGAGTGGCTGCAGGAATGCGTCGACTTGTTGCGGGACCGCCCACAACTGATCTTCTACGGCCCGCCCGGCACCGGGAAGACCTACATCGCCAAGGAACTGGCGCGGCACCTCGCCGGAGAATCGAACGTCAAGATCGTCCAGTTCCACCCTGCGTACTCGTACGAGGACTTCTTCGAGGGGTACCGCCCCGCCCAGCAAGTCGCAGGCCAGGTCGGATTCGAGTTGCGCCCTGGTCCACTGCGCACCATCGTCGACCGCGCGACCGACAACCCCGACGCGGTGTACGTACTCATCATCGACGAGATCAACCGAGGCAACCTCGCAAAGATCTTTGGCGAACTGTACTTCCTACTCGAGTACCGCAACGAGAGCATCGACCTGCTCTACGGGTCCGACAACACCGAGCCGTTCATGCTGCCGCGCAATGTGATTCTCATCGGGACGATGAACACTGCCGACCGGTCCATCGCCCTCGTCGACGCCGCGATGCGCCGCCGGTTCGCGTTCCTCCCGCTGCACCCGTCGGAGCCGCCCACCTCAGGCATCCTGCGAAGCTGGCTGCAGGCCACGAATCGTAAATCCGATGCCGCCGACCTACTCGACATCCTGAACGCGCGCATCGACGACGAGGACTTCAAGATCGGCCCCTCGTACCTCATGCGGGATGCGGTCTACCACGAGAAGGGACTCGACCGGGTGTGGCGTACAGCCATCCTCCCGCTGCTCGAGGAGTTCCATTACGGCGACCGCGGTATCGATGTCCAGTTACGGTACGGACTGGACGCGCTGCGAAAGACACTCAGCACCAACGATTTTTCGGAATCCGGCGATGACACCAACGACTCTGATACTGACTGAAGGCGGTCCGCCTCAACCCGTCCGCCTGTCACCGATCGAGTACGAGACGCTCCGAACCCTCGCCATCGTCGACGTCACCCCCACCTTGAAGACTGGGATCTACTCGATATCGGCGGGTCGCAAGATCGGCGCCGTGTCGGTCGGCGACAGACAAGTCTTCGTCCGCCCCAAGATCGCCGACCTGAACCGACTGGTGTTCCTGCTCGGATACAGCCTCAATCGCGACATCTGGCGCGACGACCACGTCCGGCTCACGGAAGCGGACGAACTACTGCCCGCACTGGCCGAGGCGTTCTCCCGACTGGCCGCACGCGCCACCGAGCAGGGGCTGCTACAGGGTTACCGCACCGTGAAGGACGTCCTGCCGGTGCTGCGCGGCCGCGTTCTCGCCGGCGAACAGATGTCCCGGCGCTTCGGACTCCCAGTGCCCCTTGCAGTCGAGTACGACGACTTCACCGTTGACATCGCTGAGAACCGGCTTCTGCTCGCGGCTGCGTTGCGGCTACTAACGGTCGCCGGGCTATCCGTGGCAACCCGGCGACGCCTACTGAGACTCCGAGTCGCACTTGCCGACGTCACCGTGCCGACACGTGGAGAAGTCCATCCGTCATGGGAACCGAGCCGCCTCAACACCCGCTACCACAACGCGCTACGTCTCGCCGACATCGTCCTCGCCGCACAGTCATTCGAACACCGGGCCGGCGACCTGACCGTCACCGGATTCATGTTCGACATGTGGAGAATCTTCGAGGACTTCGTGTGCGCGGCGCTCGGTGATGCACTGGCCACGCGAGGCGGTCGCTACGCGACTCAACACCCACTACATCTTGACGACAACCTAGAGGTGCGAATGAAGCCGGACCTGGTGTGGTTGGGCTCCCGCGACCGCTGTCGTGCCATTGTCGACGCCAAGTACAAGGCCGAACGACCCGACGGTTTCCCCGATGCCGACCTCTACCAAATGCTCGCCTACTGCACCGTGCTCGGGCTGGAGCACGGCCACCTGGTCTATGCGAAAGGCAACGAGCAGGTCCGAACACACACCGTGCGCCGCGCCGGCGTCGTCATCCACTGTCACACCCTCGACCTCGCCGAACCGCCGGCGCAACTTCTCGGTCAGGTCGACCAACTCGCAGGTCGAATCATCGATCGCGCTATTGGCCGACAGTGAGGACGAGATGGTCGACGACCGTCTGGTAAAGAACAGTGCGAAGGATCGCCGTCGACACGAAGGAGTCGCGATGTACGGAGCGTGGAAGAGCCGCGAGCACTTCAGTGTCGCACGATCAGATCCGTGGTTCGTCTCGGTGTCACTCGACAAGGTCGAGGCAGCGGTGCGTAGCCAGGTCACCCACTACCGTCCCAGCGCGGTGATCGCCGGCGACAACGACGGCACATGGTCACTCATCTACTTCGTTGAGCTTCAGACGCTTTGCCGCATCACTCCCGAGCAGGCTGCGAAGTACGAGGGTGTCCGGGCGGGGCGGGTGCCCTGGTCATCCACGATGCGACCGCCGCCGGAACCGACAGAAACGACGGCACCCACGATCGACCTGGACCGTCTCGGTCGCTAAAACTTCTCCGTAACGCTACCTTCGAGAGAGAGATCCATGCCATCCCTCGCCATCGATCGAGATTTCCTCCTCGACCTCGGGAAACTCGAGAAGCCTGTGCAGGAGCGTGTCTCCGAGGTGTTCGAGAAATTCGAGTCCGCCACTCACGCCGGTCTGCACCTCGAGAGGATTCAGAACGCCCGCAACGAGCGATTCCGTTCGATCCGAATCAATCAGTTCTGGCGCGGTATCGTCCTCGCCCCTGAATCTGGCGATACCTACGTCCTGCTGAAGGTTCTCCCCCACGACGACGCCTACGACTGGGCGAAGCGCCGCGCCATCTCCGTGAACCGGGCAACCGGCGGCATTGAGATCCGTGACGAAGCCGCGCTGGACGAGTCCCTCTCGACGATGACGGCTGCATCGCCACCCGCAGGCGGCCCGATCTTCAAGGATGTCGCCGACAAGGACCTCACGCAGTTGGGCGTCGACGAGAAGACGCTGACGTTCGCGCGGGCCCTCACGGACGTCACCCAGCTGGAAGCAGCACAGGCCTTCCTGCCCGCCATCCAATGGGAGGTGTTGTACGGGCTCGCCGCGGGCATGACACCCGAAGAGGTGTGGTCCGATCTCGGTGCCGCGATCCTCGACGAGCCCGTAGACACCGACGACATCGACGCCGCGGTGCGCCGTAGCCGTGACCGCGTCGTGCTGGTGGACGGACCCGACGAGTTGATGGCCATGTTCGCCAACCCATTCGCGCTGTGGCGGATCTACCTGCATCCCACGCAGCAGTCGGTGGTCGACGCGACCTTCCGTGGTCCGGCCCGCGTCACCGGCGGACCCGGGACCGGGAAGACGGTGGTGGCGTTGCATCGCGCCCAGCGGCTCGCGCAGCGCGCCGAGGGCAAGGTACTGGTCACCACCTTCACTTCGACCCTCGCCGATTCCCTCCAGACCGGTGTCACGCTGTTGGTCGAGGACTCAAGCGTCATGTCGAGAATCGTCGTGCAGCACGTCGACCGGGTCGCTCACCGAGTGTTCCGTGACAGGCACGGAGCCCCACGTCTGCTCGCCAGCACTGACGAGAAGCAAATGTGGCGAGGCATCGTCGACTCACTGGAGGTGCCGTTCAGCCCGACCTTCCTCGCCGAGGAGTGGCGTCAGGTGGTCCTGGCGCAGCGCGTCTCGACCGCATCCGAGTATCTCGCCGCGAAGCGCACAGGCAGGGGACGCCGCTTGGGTTCGAACCAGAAGGCGCAGGTGTGGCAGGCGATTTGGGAGTTCGAGACCGCGCTTACGACTCGCGGCGTCTGGACACACGAGACTGTTCGACGTGAGGCCACCGCACTGCTCGAATCCCGCACCGACAAGCCGTACCGGCACATTGTCGTCGACGAGGCCCAGGACCTCAGCCCCGACCAGTGGCGCCTGCTCCGCGCCGCAGTCCCGGAAGGCCAGGACGATCTGTTCCTTGCCGGTGACACCCACCAGCGGATCTACGACAATCACGTCAGTCTGCGTGAGGTCGGAGTCAGCGTCACCGGGCGATCCAGCAGATTGTCCGTCAACTACCGGACCAGTGCCGAAATCCTCGCGTGGAGCCTCGGTGTGATCCGGGGCGAGCAGATCGACGACATGGACGGCGGCTTGGACTCGATCGCCGGGTGCCGGTCCGACATTCACGGCGACGCACCCTCAACTGCTGGGTTTTCCACTCGGGACCTCGAACTGGGCCACGTTGTCGAAGCGGTCAAAGGATGGATCGACTCCGACGTTGCACCGAGCGAGATCGGGATCGCGGCACGTTCGAAACGGCACTGTGACAAGGTCGAGGAAGCACTACGGAAGGCGGGAATTCCGGTTCGGGCGCTCGCCAAGAGCACCGCCGCCACCGAGGCGGTGTCCGTTGGCACCATGCACCGGATGAAGGGACTCGAGTTCCGGTGCCTCGCCGTTGCGGCAGTCAGTGACAACGCAGTACCGGAGCCGAGCGCAGTCACCGCAACCGATGATGATCAACAGACCCACGACCGCGACCTTCAGCGCGAAAGGTGCCTACTGTTCGTCGCCTGCACTCGCGCCCGGGAACAACTCCTCGTCACCTGGCACGGCGAGCCGAGTCGATTCATCGTCCCCCTGGTCTGATAATTACTCAGTTACAACGCAGCTCCCACGGAAGGTTCCACCATGCCGAAGCTCTCTACCCTGCTCGACGAGATCGACTCGGGAACGGTAGTGCTTCCGGAATTTCAGCGTGGCTACGTCTGGAACCGCGACCAGGTCCGTGGGCTGATGCGGTCGCTGTACCTCGGATACCCCGTCGGCGGGCTACTGATGTGGGAGACGAACTCCGACGGTGTCTCCGTGCGCGGCTCCGTCGCCTCGGCCGGCGTGAAGCAGCTCCTGCTCGACGGGCAACAGCGCGTCACGTCGATGTACGGCGTCGTTCGTGGCACCCCGCCGCCGTTCTTCGAGGGTGACGCCTCCGCGTTTACGGGCCTCTACTTCAACGTCGAGGACGAGATCTTCGAGTTCTACGCCCCGACGAAGATGTCAGGTGACCAGCAGTGGATCAGCGTCCAAGAATTGTTCGCACCTGGGAACGGGCCGGTTTCGTTCCTGCCGCGGTTTGCCGCAGATCAGGAACTAGCCACTCGCTACTTGAATCGACTGAATCAGCTTCACCAGATTCGAGACCGCGAGTTCAATCAAGAGAAGATAACCGGCGCGAACAAGTCGGTAGACGAGGTCGTCGACATCTTCAACAAGGTCAACTCCGGCGGCACCAAGCTATCGAAGGGCGACCTCGCGCTTGCGAAGCTGTGCGCAGAATGGCCGGAAGCGCGCACCGACATGCGCGGCAATCTCGAGCGTTGGAAGTCCGCAGGCTACGACTTCAGCCTCGACTGGCTGCTCCGCAACGCCACTGCCGTCGCCACCGGACGCGCTCTGTTCTCGTCCTTGGAAAAGGTCGCAGCGGACCAGTTCGAGCAGGCACTCACCGCATCGGTGCAGCACATCGGAACATTCCTCGACGCCGTGTCCGGTCGACTCGGCCTGGACCACGACCGAGTTCTGATGGGCCGCTATGCGATTCCCGTCGTCTCCTATCTGCTCTCACAGCACGGCGGTCAGTTCCAGGACGCGGCACACCGCGACAAGGTCCTGTACTGGTACGTGCACTCGGCGTTGTGGGGCAGGTTCAGCGGGTCGACCGAGACGTACCTGCAGCAGGACTACGAGACAGTCCGCCGGGCAGGTATCGACGGATTGATCGCCACGCTGGAACGCGCACGCGGTGGTGGAACGTTGGAGATTCGGCCGGACGACTTCGAGGGTTCGACGCGTGGAGCGCGGTTTTATCCGCTGCTGTACCTTCTGACCCGGGTCAGCGGTGCACGCGACTTCGGCAGTGGATTGGAGCTCAAAGCCGAACTGCTGGGCAAGCTCTCAACATTGCAGATCCACCACATCTTCCCGAAGGCGCTCCTCCGTGATCACTACGATCGCGGCGAGATCAACGCGCTGGCGAATTTCTGCTTCCTCACCCAGATCACGAACCTTCAGATCGGGAAGCGCGCACCGGAGGACTACCTCACGGAAATCGCAGCGAAGCACCCCGGCGTTCTCGAATCGCAATGGATTCCGACGGATCCGAACCTATGGAAGGTCGAGAACTACCTCGGTTTCCTCGCCGCACGACGCGAACTGCTCGCCGGCGCCGCACAGTCATTCCTCGACGGGCTGCTCTCGGGTGCAAACACGGGAGTCGAGCAGGACCTCACACCCGTCGTGGTTGTCGTGGAGGAGGCCGACGACCCTCGCGCGACGCAGGTCCAAGACGCGGTCGCCGAACTGCACCGACTCGGATACGCAGAGCCGACGGTCGATGCCGAAATCGCCGATCCGGCCACAGGTCGCGTACTCGCGGTGGCCGAAGCGTTCTGGTCTGACGGCCTGCAGGTCGGCCAGGGCAATCCCGTAGTTCTGGAGCTTGATCCGGAGGACGCGGATCTCCCACGGCTCGAGGAGCTTGGCTACGAGGTGTTCACCTCCGTGGACTCCCTGCTCGGGTTTGTCGCTCGCCGCAACGAGGTTGCGGCCGGCACCGACGTCGAGCTCGACACCGCGGAGGTGGTCGAAGCGATCGACGGCGACCTGCCGGCTGAATTAGGCCGCCACATGATCACCGGCTACGAACGCGGCCGCAGCGAGGCCGGATACAACGCCACCTACTTCCGTTCGATGCTCGCCGAGATCGGACCGGTCGCGACCGCAAAGAAGCTGCTGGCCTCGCCCACGGTGTCGGATGGCTTCGCCTCGCTCTGGGAACGTGGGCGTCTCGACCTCACCGTTGAAGCGCTCGTGCTCGATGCACGGTTCGAGACGCTGTTCGACCTTGACGAGTTGGAAGTGGCGCGTCGACGTCTAGAACAGTTCGACTACTCAGCATGACCAATCGGGCCGCAGCGGCAGATTCACAGCTCCGCGGCCCGTCCCAGCCGACTACGACAAGAGCAAGCTGCGGACTCGGCTTCCTCGAAGGGCGAAACTTCGAGAAAGTTCCCCGGAGCGTATTTGAACTGCCGCACCCAGATCGCCACCGCATCGGGCCGCGACCATTTGCCACCAGTATTGCGTGAGCCAGGGTGAGCAGTGTTGTAAACCGCCAACGGAACCTGCGGGTTCTGATCCGTCGTCCAGCTCTCAAGGTGCTGACCAGCGGCACGTAAGGCAGAGATTTTTCGGTCGACGCTGGCGAGAACTCCCGGGGCTCGATACCCACAGCCGCCTGTTCTACGGAAACCCAGCTTTCAGGCGGTTAGACGCGTTTCAGGCTGCCACCGAGGCCGACGACAGCTAGTCCAAGATGTACTAGTTCGTTCTTCGCGGCTTGTTACGTCGCCGGTTGCCACCCAAGGTGGTTCTGAAGCGACGTATACCCAGGAGTCGGGTCAGGCCGATGCAGAACACTGAGCAAAGTATTCGCGTCGAGCGACATCGCACAATTCGAAGGCATTGTTGCATCGGATTTCTGAGAACTCCCGGGGAGAAGGAGCTGGACGGGGTTACTACCCGCAGGGTTGGATCGGGGCATCCCGAAACGTTGCCTACCCGCTGATCACGCGCGTAAGTACACGCGGCGCCTCCCTCTCCAACGACTTCATCCCCCGCTTCTCGAGCTGGTCGATGATCAAGCGCTTCAGACTCATCTCCGCCGCCACCTGCGACACCGTCCGCGGCTTCGCCCCATCGATCCCGTACCGCCTGATCAACACCGAAGCCTCCCGCACATCGATGGCCGCAAGGCAGCGCAGGATCCCGTCGAGCTGATCAGGCGTCCCGTACTGTGCCTCCAACAGGATCTCCTTCACCGTCCGCGTCCTCGGCGCAGAAACCGTCGTCGGCACCATCTTCGACTGCGGAATCACAATCGGCTCGATCGGCTTCGGCGCCACCGGAAGCTCAGGCAGAACCGGCGCCGACTGATCCAACCAACTCGCGAGCACCGCACCCGCGTCGGCGAGATCGACGTCGACGACCTGCTCGGCAACGTTGGTCAGCTCGTCGAGAAACGCCTCATGCGCACCAAGGTTCGGATCCTCGTTCGTCCCCGCCACATACATGATCACGAACGCCGCAGGCCGACCATCCGGCTTCAAACGCAGAATCCGGCCCATCCGCTGAATCATCTGCCGCTTCGACGAACTACTCGCAATGATCACACCGACATCCACCGCCGGCACATCGATACCCTCGTCGAGCACACGCGGCGCAACCAGGCTCGTCAACTCACCGCTCCGGAACTGCTTCAGAATCCTGGTGCGTCCCACCCGATCAAGGTGACTCGAATACTGATGCGCCGCAAGCCCACCAGCCTTTAGCACCTCCGCGCCCTGAGCGGCAGACTCCTTCGTCTCCGAGAACACGATCGACCGCTTCGACTTCGCCAACCCCGGCGCAATCGCTACCAACGCCTGCAACTTGCCCTCACAGTCCGCCAACAGCGCCCGTCGTTTGGAGAACGCCGACAGATACCGGCTCGCGACCCGACTCGCAGGCAGATGCCGGTCCTTGCTCAGATCGACGACGGTCTTCATGAACTCACCGAACGGCTCAGCAGCACAGCCATGGTCGAAGATCAGCGTGTTGCGCAGCGACTTCGCCTTCTCGTCGAGATCGGCAAACTTGGTAGCTTCTGCAGCCGTGAACGGCACCGCCACCGTCATCACCCGCACCGGCGCGAGGATCCCGTCGCGCCTCCCCCGCGCCGCATCGCACCCCTTGACCAGGTTCTCGAAATACGGCATCAGGTAGGAATCGACACCGTCGTCCTGGCGCTCCAACGTCGCAGTCAAACCGAGACGCTCGTCGAAACGATCCATCAACACCTTCGCGTACGAACCCGCACCGTAGCGATGCACTTCGTCCGCGACGAGCAACGCCCCGGTCCGTGGCAGCGGCGCACCTTTGCGGACTGCTGACTGGATCGTCGTGATCAACACGTCGTAGTACCGGAACGTATCGCTATGGTTGTTGCCGCGTCGGCCGATGCGCACCGACGGCAGCGCCTTCACCATGGCCGAATACCACTGCTCGAGCAGATCGACGCTCGGCACCACCACCATCACCTGGCGACCACGACTCACCGAGTCCAGCGTCGCCGCCAACCCCACATGCGTCTTGCCGGTACCGGTGACGGCCTCGACGATCGCGCGGTAGCCGTGCGACACCCACGCGTCGAACGCTTCCTTCTGCCACTCCCGCAGCCCCTCGGACCGCGTCGCTACCTGTGTCACAGCGTCAACCCCTGCGGCCGCACCCATTCCTCCACACCATCACGTTTTCGTCGTACCAACTTCTTCAAAGCCAGCAGGTCCCACAACAGCTTCTCGGCTTCCGCACTCGAGAACCCGGTGACTCGCTGGCATCGCTCGACCGTCAACGGCGCATTCGGCCGCGCGGCCGCTACCGCGATCTGCCGAGCAGCAGGCCAGGACGGCACCTTCAGCGCATCCAATTCAGCTTGCAACGAATGGCTTTCGTTGACCGTCGAGAGCTCTGCCACCACCGGCCGTCGACGCGGCGTCGGAGCTGGTGGCCTGCGCTTCGACGCCCGCAAGGCCTCGTCCCTAGACTTGATCTCGGCCAACGCTTCGTGAACTGCTTCAGCCGTGACTTCGAGTTCCTCGACCGTCTGCGCGACCGAGAACATGTTCTTCTTCTGTGAATACCGAATAGCCGCAATCAGGTCCTCGGGCGGCATGACCCGCGTTGGTGTCGGCGCCGGTTCGACGTCATCTACGTCGTCGTCGAAATCTTCGGCCTCATCGACGCCGGAGTCGTCGGGCTCTTCAGCCTCGTCGACGGTCTCGATGACCTCCGGGAGCGGCGCGAGTTCGACGGCGACCCGCGATGGCTCACGTGTGTCGACGGTGCCGAGTTCGACCACCTCGTCGTCGACCTCTGTGTCGTCGGCGTCCCGTACGAGAGCGATCGGCGACCATGCCGTCGCACCGGAACTTTCGACGACCACCTCGACCTCGTCGCGCAGCAGCCCCACGGAGTCGAGGATCTCAGTAATGGTGTCGAGCACGCGCTCTCGTTCGAGAGCAAAGTCCGACGCCCGCACACGGTGGAAAAGCCATCCGCTGCGACGCAATTCGAACTCGCGCTCCATGCGATCCATCAACTCGTCGGCATCGACGTCGGAGTCGTCGTCGCACTCGATGGCCACCCGCACCGCAGCACCGGTGACGACGAGGTCGATGGCCATCCCGTTGACCTCGACGCGAGGATTGACGTGATAGCCGCGCTCTCGCAACGCGAGAAAGACCTGCTGCTCGAACAACGATCCGAAGTCCGGGTGCCGCGTCGTCGCCGAAACCGACTCGGGCACAGCAGGAACGGGAACCGTCGGCGCCGCCTCGACGTACGACAGCAGCGAGCGCCGAAGATCCGTCGGCGACAGGTCGTCGAAGATGACCGAGTGGAACAGCCACAGCTGATCCCGAGCACGTGACGCGGCGACGTTGAATCGGCGCTTGTACACATCCGCGGTCAAGGCATTGAACGATGTCCCGGGTGCGACGACCATCGACAGGAACATCACGTCACGCTCGTCGCCCTGGAACTCGGGTGGAGTGCCGATCCGAATACGGCGCTCTTCCCTCTGTTCCGCCGGAACACGCTCGAACACCAACGACTGAATGAGGTTCGCCTGCGCAGCGCCCTGCAGGACCGCGATGCCGAACGTTCTTCCTGCGTACTCGGGATCGGCCAGGCACTGAACAAGCTGGTCGACGACGGCCTGCGCCTCCGCGGCATTGGTCAGGCGCGTGCTCGACCCAGCGGTGGTCGCACCGTCGACCAATGTGCTTCGAAGCGGCATCAGCCGGTCCGCACCGAACTGCCTGACGGGTACGAGCGGCATGTCGTCGTAGAACTGAGTCGACGACCATTCGATGATCTCGGGCATGGATCGGTAGTGCTCGCGCATTCTGACGATGTCGCCGAACTTCGCCCGCTGCAACGTGAACAGACTGGACTTCGGCGTCAGCATCATGCGAGTGCTGATCGGGACGTCCGGAAGAAGGTCGTCGAGCCGGTCGAGCACCGACTGCAGCGTGTAGTTCTTGATTCCCGGAGGCGCACACTGCTTCTCGTCGCCCACGAGAATGATCTTGGGCGCCAACCACATCAGCAGCAGGCTGGTGACCTCTGACTGACTCGCCTCGTCGACGATGACGACGTCGAAGGCGTTCTGCTGCGGCGGAATCGACGACAACACCTGGGCGATCGGCATGACCCACGCCGGCACGACCGTCTGCGCATCCTTCATCGCGGCCCGTGCTGCGACGCGGTACCGCTGCGCGAGCGCGTTGGTTCCAAGTCCGGCGTTGGACATGTTCTCCTGGTATGCGCGCAGGGCCGTGACCTCGCGATTCGTCATGCGCTGCAAGCATTCCTGCCACGCCTGTTCGGCCGCGAGTTTCGCCGTGAGCGCGGACAGCTCGTCGTCGATGGCGTCGAGTTCGGCGTCGAGATGCTCGTTCTGGTCGGGCTGCTGAACGCTCTCGACCCACTGTCGAGTCCACCGCCACGCCCACGCCTTGGTGAACGACATTGTGGGCGGCACGAATCCGTCGTCGATAGCACGGGCGAGGCTCGGCGCCTGCGCAGTGAGCGTCTCCAGAACCGCGGAATTGCCTACCGACGGCTGAAGATCAGCGGCGAGGCGCTCGTAGGCGTCGGGATCCGCGGTTCGAAGCGCGACGACGAGGTAGTCGGAGTTCGGCACCTCGGCCGCGATCCGATCGGCGAGGGCGTTGAGTTCGGCGCGTGCCGATGCGGAGTCCGACCGATCGGTGAGGCCCGTAATCTCGCTGGCGAGAGCACTGGCGTCGGCGACCGTTGTCACCTGCGGAAGCGACGGGACCAGGGCACCGAGCGCGGACACGAGCTCATCACGAGCCGAGGCGAGACTGCCCGTCGCGAGGGCCTGATTCCAGACACTCTGGAGTGTCTCGACGCGCTGGGTGCGGGTGCCACCGTCGGACGGGAGCTCGATGCCGATGGTGCGCAATAAGTTCGACGCATCGTCGACGGCGACGAGAGCGCGGATGTGCTCGGCGACCAGTCGCAGCTCGGAACCCGCTGCGGCCGGCACGCCGTCGACCGTGGCCCCGGCGTCGAGCAGATCGGTTGATTGCGGTGATCCGTGACCGGCTTGGCCGCTTTCGTGGAGGCGAGCGGCTGCATCGAACGCGTTGAGCGCCTGCCGGGAGGCGGTCGCCACGACGTGGTGGGATCCGACTGCGGCGTCGGCGCTGACCGCCACGGACAGCATGGCCGACACCGTCTGCGCGCGGGACCACAAGGATCCGAGCGCGCCCGAGAGAAGACCGTCGGCGAGGGCTGTGTAGGTGGGTCCGAACGATTCGACCGTCCGGGCGCGATCGGTCAACGCATACGCGGACGGAAGGATGTAGTGGAGCTGGGTTGGGTCGATGTCGTCGAGACCAGCGATGCTCGACGGGCTGTGCACGCGAAGACTGAGCGCTCGAATATGCTCGGCGGACGGCAGATTGGGCCCTCCGGTGCTGGTGGTGAAGAGAGAAGCGAAGCTGGCGTCGTCGCACGGCGCCTGCTCGGAGTGCAGCGGGCCGGGAATCCAGCCGAGCTCGTCCTGCTGGGCGTTGAGCTTGCCGATGATCGTCGCGAGCGTGCCCGTGTAGGAGGGCAGCGGGGAATGGATGTCGGCTTCGGACGATCGCGCGACACGCATCAGCTCTTTGATCTCACGCCGCTGCTCTTTCGCGCTGAAGCGCTTACCCGCAAGGCTCTTGATGCGACGGGCGGACTCAGTGGGATCGAAGGAGGCTTTGCGGGAGGCGATGGTGGAGACGCTTTCGTCGAGCTCGGCCGATCCCCCACGTGCCATGTCCGTGACGGACACACAGAGATCTTGCAATTCGACGGGCAGCTTGTCCTTGAGAACTCGGAGAGCCTGGGCCTTCTCGCTGGTGACAAGGATGCGCTGCCCCTGAGCCATCAACGCAGACATCAGGTTTGCGATGGTGTGGGTCTTGCCAGTGCCGGGAGGCCCTTCGACGACGACGCCGGTGTCGTTCATGACGCGGTTGTAGATGCCCGCTTGTGCCCGGTTGGCTGGCAGCGGGAAGAGCGGTTCGGCGCTGGGGGTGTCGCTGATTTGTGCGTTGAGCCAGTCCTGACGCGTGTTGTCGTCGTGGCCTTCGACGAGGTGTGAGAGGCCGACGGGTACCGGCGCGCCGTTGTCGAGTGCTGAGATCATCGCGTCGTAGTAGGACATCAGCGCGTAGGAACCGCGCTTGCGCAGGACGAGCGCCGGAGACATACGGAGGGTGTCGGCGGTCGAGTTGGCGGGCTTGTCGTGGTCGGCGATGACGGTGAGTGGCTGCTTCAGCGCGGATGTCGCCCAGTCACCGAGGAGCTTGGGGATGTCGGCAGAGAGCGATGACGTGATGAGCTCGGAGAGTCTGCGGTGCTGGGCTTTCGAGCCGGCGCGGTCGAAGCCGTCGAGGTCGAGCAGAACCTGCACGTCTTCGAGCCGCGGGCTGCTGGCCGGCGCGACGGTGACGAGGAGGTCACCGGTCGAGTCCTCGCGACTGATGCTGGCCTGCTGCGTGATCAGGTGGGTGGCGATCTGCTGGCCACCGATGGTGGCGTCGAGGTAGCCGGAGGCGATGACGAGTTCGAGCGACTCGGGCTGGGCGCCGAGGTCGTGGAGCATGAGGTCGACGGAACGGAAGAGTTCGGCGAAGGGGCGGCGCTGCTGGTCGTCGAGGGACCATTCATGCCACTGCCGAAGCCATTCCTGCGCTTCGGCGGGTGCGTCGGGCTTGACGGTCGGCGGGGTGGTGGATTCGTCGACGTGGTCTGCGAGACCGCGCGGCAGGCTCGGGCGCTGCTCGATGCTGGTGCGTGGGATGCGAACCGCCACGTCACCGGGGGCGACGTCGGTGTTGACGTCGAGCGGCCTGGAGTCGTCGAACAGCCACTCGACGCGAGCATCAGTGCCGTACGAGCGAATCGGCTTGGACTGGGCGCCCACCGTTTCGCGCAGGAACTCGAGCAGACGACGTACGCGTCCCCGAAGCTCGTCGTCATCCACTAGCGACATCAGACCTCACATTTCGACCATGGTTGAACACCACTCAAGATATAGGTGGTGGGTGACAAACTTTGGACGGTCTGCAGCTGCGTCGCCGGTGTCGCAATCGTCGGAAACGGCTCTATCTGCGGCGTTGGAGTTCAACTGGCCTTGGATCGTCCGCGTAGACGCGACAGGTTCATTCACGTGAATGAACCTGCGCTGCCCATGAGCCGTCCTCAGATACGCCCGTTGCCAAGCCTAAGTCGCGAACACGACCCCGATTTCGCTGATTACACTGACCGACGTCTGATGCACAGACTGCGGAGCCGTTTGTCGAAACTGGATGGGAAATGCAGGAACCTTCAGAACCACGCGCATTTGCGGACGATCGCGTCCGAGCAGAACGAGCGCTGCAGATCTGGAACGAGCCAGTCCGAGCGATCAATGAGTTGATGCGCGAGATCTCGAGCGACGTCGACTCGCCAAATCTCCCTTACAACGACCCCATGTTCGGCGGAGTCGAAGCCGAGTTGCTGATTGTGATGAAAGCACCCGAGGCCGATGCTGCCCCGGACAAGACCGGGACCAGGTTCCTTTGCTTCGACAATGCCGATGCGGGCGCTGCCAACATCTTCGAGGCGTTCCGACGCAACGATATCGCGAGAAGCCGCTGCATCGCCTGGAACATCTGTCCCTTCCCCATTCAGGGCAATTCGCCGACCGCCAGTGAACTCCGGCAAGCACGGCCCTACACACAGAAGCTCATCGATCTTCTCCCCCGGCTGAAAGTTGTGCTCCTGCTCGGTCGTCCAGCCGCGGACGGGTGGGATCGCAGTCTGCTCCGAGGCCGGGCAGGGATCTCGGTTCTCACGGGAGCTTCACCGTCTCCCCCTGGAATCAGTTCGCCGAGAAACCGTGAGAGCTTCGAATCGGCGATCCGGGAGGCGGCGACGATTCTTGAATCGAAGCCGGTCGTCAACGGCCCGTGGGGTCATCACGGTGGCGCGGCGACACTGGCCTAATCCCAGCGTCAAATCGCGACCGACAAACGAATACGGATCTCAATCCCAACGAAGGAAACATCTCGATGAAGTTGGTTTACTTGCACGGGGTCGGCTCTGGCGATACAAGCCAAGCCTGGTTCGAAGCGCTCAACGAGGCGTTGATTGCCCAAGGAATGCCAGCGATCGGCGTAGAGGACGTAATCGCACCTCAGTACAGTGACCTACTCACGTCACCGGACACGCAAGAGAGCATCCCCAAGCCGACCGTAGACAGCGAGAAGTCGGACTCTTCGGCGGAACGGGCTCGGTTCGTCAACCGGCAGATCGAAGCTGCGCGGGTTGTGGGCGTAGACCCGTCGGCCGAGAGCCTTGGATTTCCGCTCCCCGATTTGAACGCCTCAGACGCGAAAGTGGCAGTTGCGCTGAAAGCAATGCCCAAGAAGCTGTTCGCGGAAGAAATTAAACAGATACAGACGTACGTGGACCGTAAAGGAAGCCGAGGGGCAGTTCTGAGGCGGGTCCTGGCGGAGATACCTCAGCAGGGCGAGATAGTAGTAGTTGGGCACAGCCTGGGAAGCGTCGTGACTGTCGATTTGCTGTCTCGCTTGCCGATCGATGTATCCGTCCGTCGTGTAGTTACAATCGGAAGTCCCGCGCACACCGGATTGTTCGCGGTGTCTCGTCGCGAACTGATCGGCAACTTTCCCTACACGCGCACCAATTCGTGGCTGAACTTCTTCAGTAGCCTCGACCCCGTCACGCGTGGCCGCGGATTGGCGTCTGTGTTCGCCGACGTTCAGGACGTCAGAGTGAGTGTGGGCGGCATCGGCCACGGCTCGGCCATGTATGTCGCTCAACCCTGTGTGGCCAGAGCTATCGGCAGCGCTTTCCATCAACCCACGTCGACACCACGGCGCACTACGTGGGTAACGACGGACCTCACTGACGACACGGCTGCCCTGGTATTGGAGCTGAACTTTCGGTATGCGGTAGCGGATTCGATAACAGATCGCAAGGTAAAGGCCCGTTTCATCGAAGCGATGCGGATCAATCGCCTCGACCTGATCGCCTGGATACGAGAAGCGGACGACGCGGGCCTGCCGCTTCCTCGCGAGCTCCATATGCTCGCGGACGATAGAACTCCGAAGGTACCCAATTACTGGAGTAAAGCCGAGATAATCGAGCAGCTCACCATTCTCGCTTTCAGCAACCTCACGACGCCCTTCGAAATCGATGTTTCCGACGCCCGCTTCAAAGCCCTGCCTGATTTCGTCGAAAGTATCGGGATGCCCCCTGAGTTCGGCGAAACCTTGTCGGGTGCACTTCGCTCTTTCCAGAAGAAACTGGCGAAACTGGCCAAGCCTGGAGTGAATTGGCAACGATGGGCAATCGTAGGTGCAGGTGTCGCGATCCCAACCGTCGGTCTGATAGTGGGAGCGACAGCGATGACTGGCGGACTTGCTGCCCTCGGACCTCGAGGTATGGCCGGGGGTCCCGCCGCAATCGGCGGAACCGCCACCACCGGAGCGGCGATTACAACTGCCGCTATAGTTGCCGGACGACGCCAAGACCGCCGTATGAGTTCCGACGAACTGTTACTCGCCGTCGCAGTTGCCTACACCCAAGAGAGTCTGGGCCATGACTTCGACGAAGACTTGTGGTTCAAAGCATCGGCAGCAGAAGGAGAACTGTCTGCCCAGATCAATTCAATCGAGGCGCTCAGTGATTCGAAAGCACCCTCGGTGACTGCAATGGTCACGGAACGAGACATGATCCACAACCTGATGCAGTTGATGGAATCGAACGGTCTGGCTCCTCAGGACGTACCGCGCATCACTCGAACCTGATGCAGAGCAGCGCCCTCCCGCATGGCGGTCTTGGACTGGTAGCGCGGGCATTCTGGTACGCGTTCGAACACGCGGACAGGCGGCCCGTCGGTTGGGAGATCCAGTCGGGCCGCACTAGGGCAACGGGCAGATCGGGTACTGGCATCACACTGCGTCCTGAGTGACGACAAATCGGCCCG
Organism: Rhodococcus sp. Eu-32; assembly: GCF_003336925.1. Classification (NCBI taxonomy): domain Bacteria; kingdom Bacillati; phylum Actinomycetota; class Actinomycetes; order Mycobacteriales; family Nocardiaceae; genus Rhodococcus; species Rhodococcus sp. Eu-32. The sequence continues at coordinate 98,974 of NZ_QGNK01000009.1, forward strand.
TATCAAGCCCGTTCCGTCATGCTCGCCAGTTGGGAGCCAGAGATGATCTTGAGGGTCTGCCCTTGCCGGCGTCGCTCGCGCACCTGGAAGAGCTTTCGCCCCTCGTGTTCGCTGAGTCCGTTGCGGACAGTCCCGCGCACCACCAGTGTTGTTCTATCAGAAACCATTTCCTGGACAACGGCTCCAGCCGACCGCAACATCGAAGCCGCCTCAGTGCGGTTCATGTCGTCGAGTTTTCCTGTTAGAACGACGCATTCGCCCCTCAAGCCCGCCGGGGCGCGTCCGGGACGCATGCTCACTGACTGGAGCTCCCTCAACGCATCTTGCGCATCGAGCGCGTCGTCATAGCCGCGAGCGCGGCCGGACGTGGCGTGCCAGATCCAGCATTTGACGTCGTCGGGAAGCTCAGACCGTTGCAGACGCGCCAATGACTTTGTCGTCCAGACCTTTCCTGTCAGTAGGCTCGCGGCGAGCAGGGCGACTTGAAAGATGTCGTGGCGCGGCCCCCATTGCCGCAATTCTCGAGCGTTCCGTGGGCTAAAGTCAGGTGTGAAGGCGTCGGCGGCTCGATGGTGCGGCGTCAGAGTCATTTCCGAGATTCCGAAGTCGCCGAGGATCAACTTCCGACTCTTGACGTAGACGTTGGCGGGCTTGATATCGCGATGTGTGATGCCGGCATTGTGCATCGTTCCGAGTAGGGTCAGCAGCGCACTGATTTCTCTTCTGACCATCACCTCGGACATGAACGGCCGCCCCGGTTGGGCACTGAGAAGATCGTTGATTGTGCCGTGAGGCATGAGCTCGAACACCAAACAGTACGTACGCCGGTTGCCACTCCGACTTCTTGATACGTCGACAAAGGCATCGAGCAGCTGCACTACACGCTTGTTTCCCACGAGAAGCTCCCCGTAGAACGCTTCGCCATGCCAATCACGCCTGCTGGCACAAATTTTGAGACACACTTCGCGGACTTTGTCGTCGGTGTCGGCGAGCTCGATTGCTCTGTAGGTTTCGCCGAACCCCCCTTCCCCCAACTTCGTCAGGAGTTCGTACTGCACTCCGTCGTCATTGGTGAGCCGTGTCCCCTTCTTCATGCACACCTCGTCCAGTCAGCCCCGACCGACCTCAACCGTCTCACATCTCGGTGCATCATACGAGCGTCATGCAAGCCCCAACCGCCGCTTCTCCATGTCCACGATGCTGTTCTCCGCCGGCCCGACACCTTGGTCCCACCCGTCGTCGACGGATGCTCGGTTCTTCTCCTTGGCCTGACTCTTCCGGGCGTATTCGTCGAACAGCGCCGACTTCTGCGCGAGCACTTCTCGCATCCGCTCGTCGACCGTGTCTTTGGCGAGCAGCCGATGCACCTGAACGGTCCGGATTTGCCCCATCCTGTGCGCACGTGCGATCGCTTGGACCTCGGTGCTCGGTTTCCATTGCGGCTCAGTCAGAATAACCACCGAAGCGGCCTGAATGTTAAGCCCTACTCCCCCGGCCTCGATCTGGCTGACAAGCACCGCTCGACCGCGATGAGCGGTGAAGTCGTCGACCATCTTCTGTCGTTGGATCGTCGGCGTCCCACCCGTCAGTGGACCGAAAACCGCGCCGGGAACTTCGCGGCACACGGTATCGAGCACCGACCGAAAGTATGAGAACACGATGACCTTCGCGTCATTCTCCTCGGCCTCTTCGACGATTTCCCGCAGGCGGTCGAGTTTCGCCGACTTCCCCCCTGCGGTCGGATAGGCCGCCTGTCGCATCGCCATGAAGTTTCCCGAGCCCACGGCCGCCCGGTAGCGGGCGGTGTCGTCGGAGTGCGGTTGCACCCAATCCTCCACCTCGATCAGATCGGGGAGTTCTTTCAGAACGTCGACCTGATTGCGTCGAAGATATGCCGGTGCCACTGCTTTACGGAACGATGTTGCGCCACCCAGCCCGTCGTGAACATGGATCCGCCGTGCGGTATCGGGTTGGACGTACTCGACAAGGCCACGGAACTCGTTGACCCTGTTCTCCATCGGAGTTCCGGTCAGCAGGACCGCACGCGATGCGGAGTCAATCCACCGCCGCGACGCAATCGACCGCTGCGCTGCTTGGTTTTTGATGTAGTGCGCTTCGTCCACAATGACGAACTGCGGGCTGACCGTGATGTTCAGGCGCGAGAGCGTGTTGAACGTCGTCACAGCGACGCCGCCGGAACGCGCCCACTCCGTCGCCGCGGAATCGCGGGATGGACCGTGAAGTTCGTGCACACGAAGCGTCGTATGTTTGCGTGTTTCGTTGCCCCAGTTGATCAGTACGCTCGCCGGACAGATCACCAGGACGTGCTTGTTGCCCTGCGCAGCGAGGTGCGCTGAAACAGCCAACGCTTGAATCGTCTTACCCAAGCCCATCTCGTCTCCGAGAATCACTTTCCGGCGATGAAGAATGTATTGCGCTCCAAAAGTTTGGTAGGCACGCAGATACGAACGCATGTGGGTGCGGTCCAACGCGACTCGTTGAGTCTCACCCGTCAGCTTCTCACCGATGAAGCCATGAGTCGCATCGACGTCCTCGGCAGCAACCGTCGTGAATTGGCTCAGTAACGCGTTGAGTGCTGCCGCGTCGCGCTCGTACTCGTCCCACGAATTACCCTGCGACGCGCCGGCCGTGAACACACCGCTTACGTGCGCGCGCAGTGCCTCCACAGGCTCGGTCTTCGCAATCGCGTTCAGCTGATAGATCGCCCGCTGAGTTTCGAGCTTCGACGCCTTGCTTGTGAAGACCCGCTTGATCCAGCTGGTGGAACGCGACGCCGGCTCACGCCACGGCTCGACCAGCTGCTTGACGGCGTCGATTTCCGTTTGGAGCGTGCCCACTTCCTTCTGGACCCGATCGAGTGCCGTCAGTAGCTTGACCAATTGTGTTTGGCGCGTTGACTTCTGCTGCGGGTTCAGTCGCAGCCGCTCACCCGCCCGCACGCGCTTTCGGTGCGCTGTGGCGGCATCGTAGATCGTCCGAGCGGACTGCGGGCCGATACCCGGAACGGCAGCGATTTCTCCAGGTGACGAGATGGCGAGATCGAGGACCGTCCGCAACCTCGACTTCTCGAGGCCGCCCAGGCGCGTGCCCTTCGGCAGCACCTGCTTCAGGTCTGACACTGCCGACGCACGCAGGACTGCATCGGCCTGGGCGTCGAGAATCGCGTCGACCTCGCCCTTGATCCTGGAACGCAGAACCGCCGGGAAACCTAACGCGGTATCCGCGTCGTCGAACAGGGCGTCGAACAGCTCGACGGGCTTGTCCGACGGAGTCTCGCTCATGGCGCTGGGACGCTCAAGACACCACGAAGTGCGACAGGATCGCCTGTACTTCGTAGATGTCGACCTGCTTAGTGAACTGCTTCTGAATCGGCACGGCGTTGCCCGATATCCAGATCTTCAACTCGGCGTCGAGGTCGAACGTTCCGGCAGTCTCGACAGCGAAGTGCGTGATCGAACGGTACAGAACGCTGTGGTACTCGACCTTCTTACCGGTGAGCCCCTGCTTGTCGATCATCAACAGACGCCGGTTGGTGAACAGAAACGCATCTCTGACCAACTGGTACGCCGCGTGAATCTGCTCCCCGTTGCCGAGGAGTCGGCTGTACTCCTGATGCGCTACCGCGGGATCGATCTTGCCCGCATTGCCGATCAAACCATCCATAAAGCCCATATGCTTGCGCCTTCTCTGACTGCGCCCGTCGTCCGCGGGTACCCCCGATTATTCGGTAACGGATCCGCGATCGTTACCGTCGTTCGGACTCATTCCTGTCGGACCTCTTCCGTACCGTGAAGCCATAGGACCAAGCCATCAACCCTGCACCAATTGTGCCGATCTTCTACCAGGCTGCCTTGCGCCACGGAGATGCGATCGGATCACTCCGATGGTTACGCACGGTTGATCAGATGTCTCGACGATCTGGCCGCGTCACTCCGCGATGACACGCCACCGAACGAAGGAGCCCACTTTGCCTGACTCGCTCGCTCGAGCTGACAAATTAATCTCTCCCGGCTGGCATTTCGCCTCGACTGTCGACCGCGATCGGTACGCCGTGATCACCGACCTCGACCACACCTACGACGGCTGGTCGGTGGAAGTCTCGCACGACGGAGACACTCACCTCGGTCAGGTGACGTCAAAAACCCTGTGGCGATCCGACGACGGTGATTTCAACTTGCTCGGCCTCGGCGACTCCGCGTCCGGTTGGGCCGCACCCGTGGAACCGGGTGCGATCGTGGACGCGTTCATTACCCCCGAAGGTGCTCGATTCGAAATAGATCCGTGGGCATACACGGTCGAATGGCTCGTCGAATCGCTCGCCAATCAACCCGTCGCATTGATTATCGACCTCGGTCCGAACGACTACGTTCCGAGCGAAGTTGATGCCGACGACGTTCCGTGTGCTCAAGTTCAAGTCATGGCCGACGACGTCTTCATGGTCCGGCGCTCGCGCACCGAGCTCGGGCATCTCATGCTCGCTAGCTACTCCACTGCGGGCGTCACGCTCGACAGGTGGTATCCGCAAGAGCATTTCGACGACTGTACCGACGGATATATGTTCACCAAGGACCGACGGCTGGCCGCCGAAACCTGTGTCACGTGGTTCCGAGACAACCAAAGCGCCGCCATGACAAGCGAACTCGGCTGCAACTACCGCTACGCCGACGTACTGCTACCCGAGGACCCAACACTCTCCTGACCGGTTGGGGCCGAGGAGCAGTATGAACTCTGCGGTAACGCGAGAGTGGTTGCGGCCGATGCAGGCATTACCCCACAACCGGGTCCTGACGATCGGAGCGCTGATGCTGAAGAAGATGCTTGCCACCTCCGCCCTGGCGATCGGTGTCACCGCGCTGGTGGCCGCACCTGCTACGGCCGAAGGTATCAGCTATCCCGGGCCCACGGACGAGACGGAACATTACGTCAGTGTGTTCGATCCCGCGGCATACGGATCCCGGGGTCAGAATACTTTGCTGGTCAGCCCGTTCGGCACGTCTCAGCCGATCCAGTGTTGGAGCTTTCACGGCCAGGGAGGTTGCTGGCAGACGGACCTCGCAGGTACCAATCACACGCTCCACTTTGTACGAATCCCGACGGGTTCCTCCGAAGCGAACAGTCGCCCGATCGCTATCTTCAATCCCTTCTGGTAGCCGTCGGTCCACCCAGCGACCCGAGCGGAGCGTTAGCTCCCATGCACGTTCGCTTCCGGCTAGGGCGTCGGACAGCGTTGAATCAGCAGCGGTCGAGTAGGTAAGCCGTGACATCATCCCAGGTCTTGTACGGCTCTTCCCCGTACCGAGAGGAAGTCACCTTCCGCCGCCATCGGCGGGTCACCTTTCCCATGGGTCGCCGTAGGTCTCGTACGGATCTCCGCCCAACCTCGATAGTCGCGCAAGACCCGCGTCGGTCAGGTCGGCACGAAAACTTCGGTGGTAGCAAGTTCTTTGTCGGTTGCGTTCAGAACTCCGACACTGCCCAAGTACCCATTTGCGATCCGACTCATGACCGTATCGTGAGGCACCGCCCAGGGCTCCCACGTCTTGGAAGTCTCCAATGCCCATCCGCCGAACCTACGGTGCCCTCTAGCCGCAATCTCCGAAATAACGTCCAGAATCTGACGAAGCGTGTAGGCGTCGGGCGTTATTCGACGGATCAACGACCGAACGCACCCACTGGCATCCAGTCGTCGGACATCTCGTACAGGAGAAAATGTTCGAGTTCTTCGTCGTTCATGCGCGCCTACGGCTGCCAGGGAGGGAATTCGCCCTCAGCCCGCACAAAGGGGTCAGCCTCCCATGGATCGCCATACAGCTTGAACGGATCGCCCAGTTTGTGAATTACCCGCTCACCTTCATCGGTGATGCCGGCTCGGAACACCTCGGTGTTGGCCAACTCCCAGTCGGTTGCACCCAGAACCCCAGGCTCGCCGTCGAAGCCGTCTGCGATTCGATCCAACGCAACGTCGCTGCTGACTCCCCCACGGCTCCCAAGTCCCAGACTCTTTCGACCATCCGCCGTACTCGAGATAACCCTTGCGAGCTAGTTCAGCGATAACCTCGATCACCGCAGTTCGCGAGTACGCAGACGGTGTGATGTGGCGTATGAACGACGCAAACTCGCCCGCGGGCATCCAGTCGTCAGACAAATCGTAAAGCAAAAAGTGTTCGAGCCTCTTGTCGATCATGCGGTATGCACCTTTACTCATTCGCCGCCTGTAGTCACTGGTGTCCAGTGCAACCCCGCCTAATTGACCGGGCCCGCGCACCGAAACCTGCGCCTCCACGGCCACGATTACTCAGTGCTCCCAGGGAGGAAAGTCGCCTTCCGCCGCCATCAGCGGGTCACCTTCCCACGGGTCGCCGTAGATCTCGTACGGATCTCCGCCCAACTCTGATAGTCGCGCAAAACCCGCGTCGGTTAGATCGGCACGGAAAACTTCGGTGGTGGCCAATTCCTTGTCGGTTGCGTTCAGAACTCCGACGCTGCCCTTGAACCCATTCGCGATTCGGCTCATCGCCACATCGTGAGGCACCGCCCAGGGCTCCCACGTCTTGGAAGTTTCCATCGCCCACCCGCCGAACCTAAGGTGCCCTCTAGCCGCAATCTCCGAAATAACGTCCAGAATCTGACGACGCGAGTAGGCGTCGGGCGTTATTCGACGGATCAAAGACGCGAACGCACCCACGGGCATCCAGTCGTCAGACATCTCGTAGAGAAGAAAATGCTCCAAGCGTCTATCGATCATGCGACGTGCACCTTCGCCGTTCCGCTGCCTGGATAGTAGATGTCAAGTGTGGCGCCTCCCGACTTACTGGTCTCACGCATCATCACTTTCGTCCCATCAGGTAGCTCCATTACCTTGCCCGGATAGTCGCTGTTTTCCACGACCCGCCCTTCAGCGGTCAACTCGTCCCACAAGTCGCGAAGTTGCTCTTCTGTTGCGACCTGCCGGACCGGGCGGTTCCGCCCAGGAACAGTAGCGTCTTGAATTCGTTCCCTAACGCCAGACTCATCAACTGGACCGGCATCTTCGTAGAACGAACTCGGCACAGCGCTTTCGATCAAGTCCCAGTTGTCGGTCCCGAACTCGTCGACCAACGCGAACAGAATCGCCCCGGCGGACACCACACCTGCCGAGATCAACAGCGACACCGCGGCGTCGATGAGAAACGCGAGTCCGATCGCGACGGGAACGAACCCCCGCACGTCGTCACCGACGAACCGGAACTCGTCCAACGCACGCGCAATCGCCTGGGCTGCGGTGGCATCTGCCCGCATCAACCCGGACAGGCATTGTCCGATGTCACGTTCGTGCCGCCGCTGCAACTCCACGTCGGCGACACTGCCGAGTACCGCCCAATGCTCATCAACCGTCAGACCGTCGGCTTCGGCTGATGAGACTGCTCCGAGAAGCGCGATTCGACAGTCACCGACAGCCTGCAGTTCCGAGCGAACAACTGACGCCAAGGACCGCGTTGCCCTCGAAAGGTCCTCTGTGCAACGCAATTCGGCCGCGGCCCAATCCGATGCGGCTGACTGGGCGTCGCCACTCCACGCATGAGATTCGTGAAGTCCTGCCACAGTACGAGACGTTCGCAAACCTTGTTCGGACACAAGGTTGGCCACCTTATCGAGCTTGTCGGTGTCCGCTGAAACCTGTTCTGGCGTCCAGGAGGCGACGACGCTTCTCGTGAACGCGACTCTCAATCCCCCGGCCCCTGAGGGGCTCCGGGCACCGACCTCTTCAGCGCCTCAGCGAACTCGACATCCGTTTGCTCATAGCCCTCTGCACTCAGCACAACATCGTCCGCGAACTGCGACAGTCGCAACGACGCCGCATCGATACTCGCGGAAACAATTGGACGGATCTGGGCCAAGACGGTCGCAGTCAAGGATCCCGACACACATTCGCCGTCCACGTTGACACTCGCGGCTGCAGCTGCCATCGCATCTGCGTCGATCCGCATGTCCTGAGCACCTGCACGTAGGCTCGCCGGATCTACCTCCACAGGGGCAACAGATATCTCCGCCATCGTGTCCCCCTCCGCGTCGACGCAAACTGAGTCCCCACTTGGCTTTGACGCGTGTCGCCGACGATCGGTTCCACACGGCGAGAAGGCCCCCCGCCACCTGCGCTCCGTGTCAAAAGACTGCAAACTGACACTGCGAGCCACGTTACGAAAGGACACCGACGAGCCGTGACCACCAGTTCGCCCCGCGTCGAACTCGGAACGCGGCCGACTCCGCTGGAGCCGGCACCTCGTCTGGCCGAAGCCATCGGGCTCCGATCGTCCGACCTGTGGATCAAGCGCGACGATCTCACAGGTTTGGCCGCCGGTGGCAACAAGATTCGCAAGCTCGAATTCACAGTCGGGGCCGCGCTCGCCGACGGCGCCGACGTCCTCGTCACCACCGGTGCACCGCAATCCAATCACGCACGCCTGACTGCAGCGGCGGCTGCGCGCCTCGGACTGCGTTCGGTCTTGATTTTCCGGGGTCTCCGGTGGAGGAGCAACAGGGCAACCTCCTTCTCGACGTGTTACTCGGCGCCGACATCGTCTGGACAGGACCAGTTCCCGACGGCGTCGACGTGCAAGAGCTTCTCGACCGAACCGCGCGTTCGACGGCAGACGAGTTGCGTCGCGACGGTCGTCGTCCCGCGATCATTCCATTCGGCGGCTCCAATGCCGTTGCGGCGCTGGGTTATCGAGGGGCCGCCGCAGAAATCCTGCAGCAGCGACCCGACGTCGACCATGTCGTGTGCGCCGTCGGCTCCGGTGGAACGATGGCCGGGTTGGTCGCGGGCCTCGGTGCCGACCGTGTGCTGGGCGTCGACGTCGGCGCAGTGCGGGATGCGGCATCACGCGTCGCCCAGATGCTCGACGAGATGGGCGCGAACACAAACGGTCTGAAAATCCGGGCAGATCAAATCGGCCCGGGCTACGAGCACCTCACCCCGAATGCCAGGAACGCGTTGATGACCGCGGCACGCACCGAGGGCTTGATCCTCGACCCGACGTACACTGCCCGCGCACTCGCGGGTTTGATCGCTGCGGTGTCGGATGGGTCGATCAAACCCGAGGATACGACTGTGTTCCTCGCCAGCGGCGGCCTCCCCGGGTTGTTCGGGCACCCAGAGGTAGGCGTCGACAACTGAGCTACGACCCCCGAAACGGACATTTGCCCCACTCCGGACGTTACGCTCGACAAGACGTCAAGGAAGTGGAGGCCCCCGTGGCGACATCAGGCTCGGAGGAGCAGACCGACCGCAGGCAAGAAGCTGGCGACTTCGACGAGGTCGACAACAAATCGGCAGGCGAACGCGCCGAGGAGGTCAAGCCAGGTCGACGCAAGCGCCAATGGATCGGCCTCGTCGCAGGCGTGGCGCTCGCAGCCCTTGTGTACGCGATACTCCCGGCGGATGTCGAGCATGCTGCCCGTCTGACCGCGGGAACGGCTGTGCTGATGGGCATTTGGTGGATGACCGAGGCGATCCCGATTCCGGCGACAGCACTGCTGCCTCTGGTGATCTTCCCCGTCTTCAACTCCGAGGTCGCCGTCGACGACGTCGGTGCGTCGTACGGCAACAACGTCATCTTTCTGTTCATGGGCGGCTTCCTGCTCGCGCTTGCGATGCAACGATGGAACCTGCACCGACGAATTGCACTGCTGACCGTCAAAGCAATGGGCACCAAGCCGACGATGGTCGTCGCCGGGTGCATGATCGCTACCGGCTTCCTGTCCATGTGGGTATCGAACACCGCCACCGCTGTGATGATGATTCCTATCGGTGTGTCCGTTCTGGTGCTCGTCCTCGATATCGGGAAGAAAGCGGAAGTCGTCGACGACGGTGCGTCGGCGACAGTCGAATCGAAAGACGGCGCATCCGAGGAAGACTCGATAACCAAGGCTGTGATCAAGAGCAATTTCGGCACCGCGTTGATGCTCGGTATCGCCTACGCGGCGTCGATCGGCTCCCTGGGAACGATCATCGGCACACCGCCCAACACCTTGCTCGTCGGATATCTCGAAGGCCAAGGGATCACCGTCGGCTTCCTCGAATGGATGCTCGCGGGCGTGCCGCTTGCGGTGATCTTCCTTGTCATCGCCTGGTTCTTGCTCACCCACGTCATGTTCAAGCCCGAGATCGACGACATTCCCGGCGGCAAACGCCTCATCGAGGGAGAGCTCGACAAACTTGGAATGATGTCGAAGGGCGAGATCCGAGTCGCCATGATCTTCTGCCTCGCAGCAGCGTCGTGGGTCGCGGTACCGCTCCTGTTCGACGATCCGCCGATCTCGGACACCGGCATCGCAATGACCGCGGCGGTTCTACTGTTCCTGTTGCCCAGCGGTAGCAAGCCCGGCGTGCGCTTGATCGACTGGGAGACAGCGATCAAACTGCCGTGGGGCGTCCTACTGCTGTTCGGCGGGGGCCTCGCACTGTCTGGGCAGTTCCAATCCAGTGGTTTGACGGAGTGGATCGGTGAGGTCGCCGGAGGACTCGACACCATTCCAGTTGTTCTTCTGGTCGTCGTAGCAACCGCAGCGATCATCTTCCTGACCGAAATCACCAGCAACACGGCGACAGCAGCAACGTTCCTCCCGGTGGCGGGCGGAGTCGCCATGGGCATGAATCTCGACATCCTGGTGCTGACGGTCCCGGTTGCGTTGGCGGCGACGTGCGCATTCATGCTCCCCGTGGCGACACCCCCGAATGCGGTGGCCTACGCAAGCGGATACGTCACGATCGGACAGATGATGCGCGGCGGATTGTGGCTCAACCTCATCGGGATCGGCCTCATCACGGTCGCCGCGTACACGGTGTTCGCCTGGTCGCTGGGAATCGCCTACTGAAGTCGACGTCGTCGCAAAGCTGTCGGTGGGTGATGCCAGGATGGACCCATGTCATTTCTCGACGAAGGTTTCGCGCCGCCGGAGGCCTGTGTGCAGTGGTGCCAGCTGCGCAGCTACGACCTGCATGTGCTCGACGACGGCGTCCTCGTCGACCTCGACTGGTGGAACACCCACCTCGAGCGTGCAGGGCATGACATCCGGCTGCGCGGACGCAACCTCGACGGGGCGATCGTGTCCCACGGCGGAGCTACGGTGCAGCGCAACGACCTTCGCATCGATACCGAACTCGCCGAGGGTGAACAAAAGTCGCTGGGCCTGCTCTTTCTCTGTGCGGCGTGGCAGGGTAGCCACAAGAACCGCAAAGCGATGCGACGGTTTCCCGACGTCAAGGACCCGCACCTGCCCCGTCCGGAGATGAACCCCGTCGCGAAGACGCTGGCGGTCCTCGACCGGTGCATCAAGAACCGCGTCGTACCCGAGCTTCCGAACGGTTCGTGGTCCGGCTGGCCCGACACCCCGGGCGTGGGGATGTCGCTCATGGCCACGTTCCTCTGGGCATCCAAAGCATCGGTCGCGGGCGGGCGTGCCCAGCTGATCGACCAGTTCGGGGTCTCCACCCTGATCCATGAGGGCTGGCTGGAGGATCCCGCGGTCACCGGCTTCACCCGACGCAGGTACGACCGCTACGTCGAACTGCTCACGTCGTGGGCCACCGACATCGGAACCAGTCCCGAACTGGTCGAGATGTGGCTCGTGCAGCGCTGGAGCGCCCGGGTGCAGGAAGCGCGGGACGGGCGTCTCGCTGAACCGACGCTGTTCTGAGCGAGCGAGACTCGCGCTGACACGGCGCCGATCGGAAATCTTGACTGCACTCGCGGTAACTTTGGGCTCATGGATGGAGTCGATGTCATCGTGTCGCACTGGGCCGTCGCGCGCCCTGAACTCGATGTTTCGGGCCTCAAGGTCTTCGGCCGACTCCACCGAAGCTTCCTGGTCTACAAGAATCGGATCGCCGAGACGTTCGATAAATACGACCTCACCGACTCCGGCTTCGACGTCCTCGCCTGCCTACGACGCGCGGTACCCGACCATCGCCTCACCGCAGGCGAGCTTGCCGAACAAACCCTCGTCACCACAGGCGGTCTCTCCCTGAGAGTGAAGCGCCTCGAAGATGCGGGCCTCGTCACGCGAACCCGCGACGCCGGCGACGCCCGCGTCGTCTACGTCGAACTGACCCCGTCGGGCAGCGCTCTGGTCGACACCATCGCAGACGAACACTTCAAGAAGCTCACCGTCATGCTCGGCGACATGAGCGAAGACGACGTGCAGACCCTGTCCACTCTCCTCGCGCGACTGGAAAAGTCCGCGCGCGGCGTCGACGGCCCCGGTGCCGCCTCCATTACGTCCGCTTGACCCAAAGATTTTCTGCCCGCAGTGACCGTGAGCACACCCGGTGTGACCTGCGCCTCTCCTGTGACATTGGAGTAAATCCTACGTAAAGCCAGCTCGGGTCGGCTGTTCGCACGTTGACGTCTTAGCGCTAAGGGATTACAACTGTCTTAGCGCAAAGATATTTAGGCGCCAGAACACCGCCTCTTCCGAACGGACTTCCCGATGACTCTCGCCGCCCACACGGTCTCCGCGACACCGCTAGCTGCCGACCTTCGCGACTCCATCTACGTCGGCGGCAGGTGGGTCATTGGAGCCGGTGACGCGATCGAGTCCATCGACCCCGCCACCGGAACCGTGTTCGCAACCCTGCACGGCGCAACCGTCGCCGATGTCGACACCGCCGTCCGGCACGGCTTGGCTATCGCACACCGCAGCGGGTGGGCGTCGATGCTTCCCCACGAGCGGGCCGCCATCTTGCATCGGATCGGCAATGCCATAGAGCTGAACTCGGACCGGATTTCGGCGCTGCAAACCCTCGACACCGGCAAGACCCTGAGCGAGACGCGCGCCCTTGCGATAAGTGCCGCCAACACATTTCGCTACATGGCCGCATCGCTCGAGACCATGGACGGTTCGTTGACGACGCCGCGCGGACCGTGGCTGACGATGTCCACGCATAATCCGATGGGCGTCATCGGCGCCATCACCCCGTGGAACTCCCCCATCGCCTCGGACGCTCAAAAGATTGCTCCCGCATTGGCAGCTGGCAATGCAGTCGTCGCGAAGCCACCGGTATGGGCACCGTGGGTGACTCTCCTTCTGGCCCGACTGTGCGACGACGCAGGTCTTCCCGCCGGCTTGCTGTCCGTCCTGCCCGGGCCCGGCCGAACCGTCGGCGAAGCATTGGTACGTCATCCCGACGTCGCGAAAGTGACGTTCACCGGTGGCACGGCCACCGGTCGCCACCTCGCGCACGTCGCCGCAGACAAGCTGATGCCGATCACGTTGGAACTGGGCGGCAAGTCGCCGACCATCGTGTTCGACGACGCCGATGTCGAACACGCCCTTCAGGGCGTGCTGTACGGCATCTTCTCGTCGAGCGGCCAGAGCTGTATCGCCGGATCGCGAATTTTCGTACAGCGCAGCCTCTTCGAGAGGTTCGTAGAACAGCTGACCGACCGTGCACGCGAACTGCACGTAGGCCCAGGGACCGATCCTCGAACCCACGTCGCGCCGATGATCACTCTCGCACATCGAAATTCGGTCGCCCACATGGTCGACGCAGCGGTCGCCGCCGGTGCACGCGTACTGTGCGGAGGCTCGGTACCGACCGACGCCTATCTCGCCAACGGTGCTTACTACCCGCCCACGATCTTGACGGACGTCGTCAACTCCGACGCGATCTGCCAGGAAGAAATCTTCGGCCCGGTCGCCGTCGTCCTGCCGTTCGACGACGAACTCGACCTGCTCGAACAGGCCAACGACAGCGTTTACGGTCTCGCCTGCGGGATCTGGACCCAGGACTACCGACGCGCACTCCGCATCGCGAACGCGATCCACGCGGGCACCGTGTGGGTGAACACGTACAAGCAGTTCTCGATCTCCACCCCGTTCACCGGACTCGGCGACAGCGGACTCGGCACCGAGAAAGGCCGGGACGCAGTCCGTCAGTACTCGAACCAGAAGAGCATCTACCTCGATGTGTCCGATTCCCCACTCCCCTGGGGTCGAAACTGAACACGAAAGGCCGCACATGGCAAGCACATTCACTAACAAGACCGCCCACCCGTACAGCCCCGCCTACTCGGTCGCCGGCTTCGGATTCGTCTCGGGCGCACTGTCCGTCGACACCGATGGCATCGCGGTCGACGGAGTCGAACCCGCACTCGACGCCGCCGTCGCCCGTATGACCGAACGCCTCGCGACAATCGACATGACATTGTCCGACGTCGTCAAGACCACCTATTTCGTCACCGACGTCGCCACTCGCGACGCAGCAAATCGTCACTACCAGAACATCTTCGACGAACCTCGTCCGGCGCGTTCGTTCGTCGAGGTCGCCGCGCTCCCCTACGGCGCGACAGTCGAGATCGAAGCCATCGCCTACCGGCCCTGAACGTAACCACCACCCGAAAGGACTGCACAATGACCGCACCGGAGAAGACCACCACCGAGCTCGAGAACCTCATCGACTCGTGCATCGCCAGCAAAGACACCCGCTTCGAGGATTGGGACACACTCGGCTTCCAAGCAGCGAAGGGCGGCGATCGCTTCAAGCGCGCACAGATCCGCTACATCGGCTCGGGCGCAACAGGAAACCACGACGGCGACTCTCGATCGCTGCCCTCGGAGCACTTCACGTTCTCGAACATGCGGCTGCCTGCCGGCGCCGTCGGTCCCGAGCACACCCACCACGACGTCGAGGAAGTCTTCTACGTCCTCGAAGGCGAACTCGAAGTGGCCGTCCACGACGTCGAAGACGGTACCAAGAAAGCCGTGCGACGCCTCGGCTACCGCGACCTCATCCGCGTTCCCGCCGGAGTGCCGCGCAGCCTCGCCAACGTCGGCGATACCGACGCCCTGTTCTGCGTCGTCATCGGCGCACCCAAGCCGCAGCTGCCCACGTACCCGCCGAGCTCGGAGATGTACGGCGTCACGCGCTGAGCCGCCCAGACCCACACGGAAGGAGCTTCGATGTCCGAGCACACAGCGAGAACCCTGCGCGTGCAGCAGAAGAACTACGAAGCCGACGGCGTCACCAGCATCACCTTGGTCGACCCGGAAGGCGCCCCGCTGCCGACGTGGGAGCCCGGCGCTCACGTCGCTCTCCATCTACCCGGAGGGCTGGTTCGCGAATACTCGTTGTGCTCGGACCCGCACGACGCATCCAAGTGGACCGTTGCCGTACTCCGGGCCGAAAAGTCCCGCGGCGGCAGCGTTCTTGTCCACGACAAGCTGTCGGTGGGGGCGCAGATCGAGGCAGCCGGGCCTCGCAACGCCTTCGCCCTCGACGACGACGCGTCCCACCATGTGCTGATTGCGGGTGGCGTCGGGATCACCCCGATCGTCACGATGATGCGCAGGCTGGAACGCACTGAACGTACCTGGACGATGCTGTATGCCGGCAGGTCTCGCGCGTCGATGGCCTTCGTCGACGAGATCTCTGGATCTACCTCGGCAACTATCCATGCCGACGACGAACAGGGCGGGTTGCCCGACTTGCCCGCCCTGCTCGGCGGGCTCGGCGCCGGTGCCGTCGTCTATTGCTGTGGCCCAGCCCCGCTGCTCGACGCCGTTGCCGCCGCCATGCCTCCCGGCGCGACGCTGCGGACCGAGCGGTTCTCCGCACCGGAGATCGTCGTACCGGACGGCGGAGACACCGCGTTCGACGTCGTCCTCGACCGCACGGGTGGGCGCATCCCGGTCGCGCCGGATCAGTCCGTGCTCGACGCGCTGCTCGACGCGGGTGTGGACCTTCCGAGTTCGTGCACGGAAGGGATCTGCGGAACGTGCGAGGTCGGTGTCGTGAAGGGCGATGTGGACCATCGCGACTTCCTCCTCGGCGAGGCCGAACATGCAGCGAACAGGACCATGTTTCCGTGCGTATCTCGTTGCCGCTCGGCCGAACTCGTACTCGATCTCTAGGAGAGACCCATGCTCGTCGACCGCGTACCGACACACCGGCAACCGCTGCTCACCGACCGACCCGTCTGCACACTCCGCAGTCTCCGTTCCGTGGGACTGACCGTGCCGAATCCCCAGGCGTCCCGCGACTTCTATCACGAGGTGTGGGGGCTGACGACCGTCGACGAAGACGGCGATCGATTCTGGCTACGGGCCACCGGCACCGATCACCATGTACTCGATCTGCAGCGAGGCACCGCGAATGCGTTGCAGCGAATCAGTTTTGCCGTCGCAACTCCCAGGGAGGTCGACGACGCAGCCCGAGCACTCCACCGGATCGGCGTCCCGATCTTACGTGAGCCAGGTGTGCTCGACCATGCCGGCGGGGGCTACGGGCTGCGGCTCGTCGACCCCGAAGGGCGAATCGTCGAACTGTCCGCAGACACGAACGCCGTGCCGGCGCAGGACTCGGCAGGTCGACGCGCAATCCCCCGCAAGATCGCGCACGTCGTACTCAACACGATCGATATCGAACGCACCGCCGCGTTCTACACGCAGGTGCTCGGAATGCGGATCTCCGACTGGTCCGAGCGACAGATGACGTTCCTGCGGTGCAACTCCGATCACCACGTCATCGCGCTGAATCAGGCGTCGTGGGCGTCGGTCAACCACATCGCGTACGAGATGCCGACCATCGATCACTTCATGCGCGGCATCGGGAGCCTGCGCGCCCACGGCATTGCGCCGCAGTGGGGCCCGGGCCGTCACGGGCCGGGCGACAACACGTTTTCATACTTCACCGATCCGGCCGGTCTGGTCTGCGAATACACCTCCGAGGTAGCTCAGATCGACGAGGACGCCTGGCTGTGTCGAACCTGGCGTCGCACACCCGAACTCTCGGACCAGTGGGGTACCGCAGGCCCGCCGACCGCCACTGTGCGGGCCGCGATGGCCGGTATCCCCGACCTCGGCGCACGGGCCCAGTTCCAGTCGGATCATCCCGACTATTTCATCCCCACCCACGACCTCGTCGGTGCGTCGTGACCGAACTGCTGACGGAGCGCACGATGTTCGTGGACGGGCTGCACCTCGTCGAACATCGGCCGTCCCGCATGCCCGCCGCGACGCCGACGGTCCTGCTGTTGCACGGCATCGGCGGCTCGGCACGTTCGTGCACTCGGCTCGCGTCCGAGTTGGCCGACGCAGGCATCCATGCCTGGTCCCTCGACGCGGCCGGCTACGGTCGGTCTGCCGAACCCACAGGCCCCGATCACGACTTCGTCGCCGACATCTTCACGGTCGCCGACGCCGTCTCCCCCCACCGCCCCCTCGTGCTGCTCGGCACGTCGTGGGGTGGAGTTCTCGCCCTGAGCGCTGCTGTGGCTCGTCCAGATCGGGTGGCCGGACTCGTCATCGCGGACAGCACCCGTGGCAGCGGAACGACATCGGCGAAGGCCGCGGCGATGCGCGACCGCGCCCGAGACATGCGCACACGCGGTTCCGACGCCGTCGCGGTAGAACGGGCTCCGATGCTCGTCGCCCCGGGATCCGATCCCGCTGTCGCGGAATCGGTTCGACAGTCCATGGCTCGACTACGCCCCGAGGGATTCGGGGCAGCAGCCGAATTCATGGCCGCTACCGACCATGGACCCCGCCTGCATCAGATCGCATGTCCGACAATGGTCGTCGTCGGCGAATACGACGCGGCCACCGGCGTCCCGGAATCCCGTCTCCTTGCGGACCGCATACCCGACGCCAGTTTTCACCTGATCCCCGGTGCGGGCCACGTGGCCATCCAGGAACAGCCCGCGGCCGTAGCGTCACTGGTCGTCGACTTTCTGGAGCGTCTCTCATGACCGGCACGGTCGTCGTCACCGGCGGCGGGCGCGGACTCGGCCGGTGCATTGCCGAACGCCTGTGCGCCGACGGCAACCGAGTGGTCATCGCCGAACGAAACGCAGACACCGCCTACGCCACCGCAGAAGCACTGCGCAGGAACGGTTACGACGCCGACGCCGTCGTCACCGACATCGGTGACAGCGACTCCGTCCGCGCCCTCGCGGATCGGATGCGAACCGAGCGCGTCGTCGGGCTCGTCAACAACGCCGCTATCGCCGACGGCGTCGGAGGCAAGACCTTCTACGAACTCGCCGACGACGAATTCGACCGCGTCACCTCGGTCAACATTCGCGGCACGTGGGCAGTCACGAAGTACCTGTGGCCGGCGCTGCTCGAATCGACCGGATCCGTCGTCAACATTGCGTCCGACGTCGCGATGTACGGCTCACCGCGCCTGGTGCACTACGTCAGCTCCAAGGCCGCGGTCATCGGCATGACGCGATCGATGGCACGCGACGCCGGCGCACATGGCGTCCGCGTCAATGCCGTTGCGCCAGGCCTGGTTCGGATCGAAGCAACCGAATCGGTTCCCGATGCCCGATACCGGACGTACACCGAGGGGCGCGCACTGAACCGCGAGCAGACCCCGGACGACGTCGCAGGCGTCGTGCGATTCCTGCTGTCCGACGACGCTGCCTTCGTCACCGGCCAGACCATCGTCGTCGACGGCGGCTTCATCTTTCGCTGAGGAGCTCACCATGGATTTGCAGTTGAAGGGCCGAAGAATCCTGATCACGGGCGCGAGCTCGGGGATCGGACTCGCCACCGCGACGATGCTTGCGAACGAGGGCGCTCGTCTCGCTCTGTGTGCTCGCGACGAGAAGCGCCTGAGAGCGGCCACCGAGGGGTTGGCCGACACCACGGACGTGGTGACAGCGTCGTGCGACGTCACGCAGCGAGCGTCCGTCGAACGATTCGTCGACGACGCGGTGGCCCAGCTCGGCGGGCTCGACGGCGTGGTCTGCAACGCAGGCCGCTCGCTGATGAGCACACTCGACGAGACCTCCGACGACGAGATCCGAGCCGAATTCGACCTCAAGATCTTCGGCGCACTGAACGTCGTACGCGCCAGCCGGAAGGCTCTGGCGTCGTCGGATGCCGGCTCGATCGTCGTCGTCAACGCGATCCTGTCGCGCCAACCCGAATCGCGCCTCGCGGTCACCGCCGCCGCACGAGCGGCCTTGCTCAACCTGACACGGTCGATCGCCAACGACCTGTCGGCAGAACACATTCGAGTCAATTCGGTGTTACTGGGGCTGATCGACACGGGTCAGTGGCAACGCCGACATGCCGACAGCGACACCGATCGGTCGTTCCCGGAATGGAGCGGCGAGATCGCCGCCGATCGCGGAATCGGTCTCGGCAGGTTCGGTACCGCCGAGGAACTGGCCTTCCCCATCACCACGCTGTTGTCCCCGCGCAGCAGCTACATCACCGGCGCATCGCTCGACGTCGGTGGCGGTGTCCATCGCTACGTCTGACCGACCGTCCAGCCTAGGAGTAACCATGAAACCAGAATTAACCGATCGTCGAACCGGCGGTGACGTGCTGGTCGACGTCATGAAACGTCATGGCATCGGAACAGCGTTCGGTGTCATCAGCATTCACAATCTTCCGCTCGTCGAAGCCGTCGACCGTGATCTCGAGTTCGTCGAGATGCGTCACGAAGCCGCCGCCGTCAACGCTGCCGACGCGTATGCACGTACGACGGGGCGCATCGGCGTCGCATTGACGAGCACAGGGACAGGAGCGGGCAACGCGGCGGGTTCGATGGTCGAGGCGCTGACTGCCGGGAGTCGGGTCCTGCACATCACCGGCCAGATCGAAAGCGAGTTCCTGGCGCCGGACCGGCCGTCACCGAGCCGCGGTGTCATTCACGAGTTTCCGAAACAACCGCAGTTGCTGGGCGCCGTGTCCAAGCACAGTTCCACCATCTGCGACACCAAAGACGTTGTCGTGGAAATCGAAAGAGCCATTGGCCACATCACGACCGCACCGTACGGCCCGGCCAGCATCGAATGGCCCTCCGACCTGCAGTACCTGGCGACACCGGAGAATCAGCGACCGTTCGACGTCCTCGAACCGAGAACAGCGAAACTCGATTCCGCCGCACTCGACCGCGCCGCGGATCTGCTGAACGCCTCGGTGAGGCCGATGTTCTGGTTGGGCGGCGGTGCTGCAGGCACCGGTGAACTCGTGCGCGAACTCGCGCACCGGATCGGGGCCGGGATCCTCACCAGCAACTCCGGCCGCGGAATCGTCAGCGAGAACGACCCGTTGGTGATCGGCAACTTCGCTACCACCCCTCAGGGACGCGCACTGCTCGCCGACTGCGATCTGCTTGTCGCGGTCGGCACCCACTTCCGGTCGAACGAGACTGCCTCGTACCACCTTCCGCTACCGACGCGCATGATTCAGATCGACATCGAACCGTCGACGATCGGCCGGGTCTATCCCGCTGAAGTCGGCATCGTCGGCGATGCTCGATCTGTTCTCACGGCTCTCAGCGAGACGGTCGCTGAGAGCGATGGATGGGCCGGGGCCGTGACCGAGGTACGCGACAGCGTCCGCGCCGAGCTGAACGATTACATCGGCGGCTATTCCGAGATCTGCACCGCCATTCGGACGCAGCTTCCTGCTGAATCACCCATCGTTCGCGACGTGACCATCCCGTCGAGCCAATGGGGCAACCGACTGCTCCCGATCGTCGAGCGCGCCACCAACGTCTTCCCCCTCGGCGGCGGGATCGGCCAAGGCCTCGCGATGGGGATCGGCGCTGCGCACGGGCGCCCCGAAGTACCCACCCTGGTCATGGTCGGCGACGGCGGTCTCGCGGTTCACCTGGGAGAACTCGCGTCGTTGGCGGGATCCCACGCGCACGCGATCGTCATCGTCTTCAACGACGGCGGCTACGGCGTGCTTCGAAACATGCAGGAGAAGAACGGGTTCCGTCGTGCTGGCGTCGATTTGCACACGCCGCGTTTCGATCTTCTGGCAGCGTCGATGGACATTCCGCATCGATTGATCCAGAAAGCGGAAGCGTTCGCCGACGCACTCGCGGAGGCGATCGCGCGCAACGGCCCCAGCATCATCGAGGTCGACGTCGCCTCGATCGAACCGACACCGGGCCCGTTCGTACCACCGGTGCACATCCCACAGGACGCAGGCCGATGACCACGACCGCAGCCATCCGGTGGTGGGACGACGACGCACAGATAGCCGTCACCGCCGGAACGCCGACCCACGTGTTCGCTGCGAAAGCGGACGCATCGCCCGCCGTCGAACTCGCACTGAACTACCCGACCACAGTGCTCAGCCTGGTACTGGCCGACCCGCAGATCGACGTCGACGCACTGGCCGACCAGCTCGCCGCCGTGGCAGTGCCGACACTCGTCATCGCGTCGGCACCTGATTCGTCGACCGACTTGACTGTGCCGCAACGCCTTTCCGGCGCGATCGACAATGCGGTGTTCGTCGTCATCGACGACTGCACCCACCCTGTCCACACCGGCAACCGAGAGTCGTTCCGCGAATGGACCGCGTCGTTCGTCACCATCGCCGAGGGCCTCGCACGTCGCGCCGGTACAGCCCTGGCACCGCCCACTCCCCTCGCCGAAGGAGCACTCGAATGAACACTCGCACGGCCCGCGAGCAGTACCTGGACAGCAATCAGACTCACCCTCAACCGATCACACCCTACGAAGCCAAGCTCGCCGGGTCACTGACCGAGATCTACTCCGGCGGCGTCGAGACGCTCGACGGCGTCGTAGACGGTCTGAACGACCTCGGTCTGCACGGGCCGGACGGCGGTCCGTGGACTGCCGAGAACTTTCGCGCCGAGATGCGCAGATTGGGGAATTGACATGACCACCACCGAAGTTCGTGCAACCGGCCGTCGATCGGGCCCGACCTATGCCGTCGGCACCCGTCGTCACCTCGATGCTGCTGACATCGCCGCCACCGGGATCCGGGATCGCTGGTACCCGATTCTGCCGTCCCACATGGTCGAACCCGGCGCGATGGTGCCCGTTCGACGACTGAACGTCGACTGGGTGTTGTTTCGGGACGCTCAGGGCACCGTCCGCATGCTCGAGGACCGGTGCCCGCACCGCAGCGCACCGTTGTCGGTGGGCCAACACCTCGGCGACCGCATTGCGTGCCTGTACCACGGCGTTCAGGTCGACGGAACCGGAACCGTCGTTTCGGTCCCGGGCATGCCGGGGTGTGCCCTCGAAGGTCGGCGCGCCACAGTCTCTTTGGAGGTCGTCGAGGCGGCGGACACCATCTTCGCGTTCATTCCTCTGACCGCGGACTCGGTTCCTACGCCCTTCGTACTCCCCGACCGACTGGCCGACCCCGAGGTGTCCTGGTTCCCGAACTACGCCGAGTGGGCCGGACCATGGCGCTTCTACATGGACAACGTCCTCGATCCGATGCACGGAGCATTCCTGCATCGCAACTCGCATTCGATGTTCGGCGGCGACGTGTCGGCACGCTTCCGCATCCGCGAAACGGACCGCGGCTTCTTCTTCGAGAAGACCGACCAACGTGGCGTCAACTTCGACTGGGTCGAGTTCGTCCGCGGATCGATGGACTTCGTCGACCTCGAGATTCCCTACGGACCGGGCGCCGGCCCGGGCGGCGTCTTCGGCATCGTGGGGATGAGCACGCCCGTCGATGCCGAGAATTCCGTCGTCTTCCACTGGCGCACCCGACGCGTCAGCGGGTGGGAGAGGGAGTCGTGGCGGTTCCTGTATCGCACCGTGCTCGAGGAGAAGCACTGGCAGGTTCTGGAGCAGGACCGGACGGTCCTGGAGGTGCTGGCGTCCGACGCGGACCACGAAGAGCACCTGTACCAGCACGACCTCGGTGTCTCGCGCATTCGACGGATGTACCGCGCCGACGCCGTCGCCCAGGCCGAACAACTCGCGAAAGCGAACGCGTGACGTCCCCCGACAACACGCTCATGCTGACGATCTTCCTTCGCCACGATCAGCAGCAGAACCTCGAGCAACTACAGACGCGACTCGACGACGCCGACTGGTGGCACGGATTTCCGCCCGACAGCTGCGAGATCGTGTCCTGGGTGGTGGCCATGGGCGTCGGACAGATCGTGACGCTGCGGTTGCCCGCCCATCGTCTGGCATCGGTGAACGTAGAACTCGAACGCCGAGCCTGGGGAAGCTTCACCACGGACGTCCATCCCACCTACGACTTCCTCCCCGTCCGCGCACGCCTCACGCGCGAGTCCGACGACCGTCGCACCGTCGTCGAATCCTCCAACCTCCCTGCCGAACCGACACACCAGGACGCATAATGAGCGGACCGACTATGACAAGCAACCGCACCATCGAGATCACCCGGCCCAATTGGCCAGTGCTGGCACTGGCCTTCATCGCCGTGGTCCTCGACGGGTACGACACCATCGCATTGGGGCTGTCGATCCCCTCGCTCGCACGGGACTGGGACGAATCGGCGTCCCACTTCACACCGGCTCTCGCGTTGACGAGCCTCGGTGTCGCGATCGGTTACATCGCCGTCGGGCGGCTCGTGGCTCGGTTCGGGTGTCGACGCGTCGTCCTCGTCGCCGTCGCCGTGTTCACCGTCGGTTCACTGCTGACGGCGTGGGCAGACTCCATCGTGGAACTGACGACGTTGCGCTTCATCACCGGACTCGGACTCGGCGCTGTCATGCCTGCCGCAGTCGCCCAGGCGACCGCGCTCAACCCTGCACGGTTTCGCCAGTCGATCGCGGTGTTCGTGACCATGGGAATCTCGCTCGGTGCGCTCATCGCAGGCGTCGCCGGCAGCCAACTGGTGAGCAACTTCGGATGGCCGTCCGTGTTCATCGTCGGTGCCGTCGCGTCCGCGATCTTGATGCCGTTTCTCTGGATCGGGCTACCCGACGAGCGCGAGACGCTCGGTGATATTCCTGCCGTCGACGCCAAACACGGCGCATCGGTTGCCCGTTTGTTCGACGCTGACGTCCGTACCCGAACGATCTTGTTGTGGGCGTTCGCGTTTCTCGTGTTCTCTGTGTTCTACATATTTTCGTCGTGGCTACCGACTCTGCTCACGAGCTACGGCTTCAGCACCGGGCTTGCGCCACTCGGTTCAGCTGCTCTGGGCGTCGGCAGCATCATCGGCGCGGGCGTACTGATGCTTGGCGTACTGAAGTTTCGGATGACGTCGGTCTTGGCCGGAACAACCGTCGCCGCTATCGCTTTTCTCGGCATCTCCGCATTCTTGGGACCGGACAAAGCTTTGCTGCTACTCGTCTTCGGTGGTGTCGGGCTCGGTCTGCAGGCGGGCATGATCGGACAAGCTGCGGTTGCCGTGTCCATCTACCCGCAGCAGACCGCCGCTACCGGAGTCGGGTGGGCATCGTCGATGGGACGTCTCGGTTCGGTGGTCGGCCCCATTGTCGGAGGTGCGCTTATCGGCCTCGGCACATCGACCAGCACGATCGTGTTGCTTGCCTGCATTCCTGTCTTCGCGGCTCTGATCGTCATCCTGGTCCTCGGACGGGTTCCCGCAAAGGCCCCGGCTCGGCGCGAGAGCTATTCCGCCGTGCCGAAGACACGCTAGCCACGTCCATCTCCGACGGGAGTGGAGACGGAGAACGGGTTCCACACGTTGTCCTCCGTCGAGGCACCGGGCTGCCAATGCGAGATCCACGGCCCGGTGCCCTCACTTTGGTCGAGCACACCTGCTTCCATCCAGGTGTACTCGCCGTCGAGCAGACCGGACGCAATGTGGTGATCGGTGTCGTCGGTGTTCTGCCACAGTGCACCGAACAACTTCTCCACACGCAGCGTCGCCTGCTCACAGAACGCCGCCGCCAGGGCGTACGAGGCTTCGCCCTGGCTGGCGTCGTCGGCCCGCTGGCTCTCCGCGCGAACGATCACCGCGGACATCGCGAACAACTCTGCCCCGATATCCACGATGCGACCGAGGAATCCTTGCCGATACTCCAGCTTCGCCTGCCACCGCGCCATCCCGTACAGCATCGAACGGGCCAGTTTGCGCGAACTACGCTCGACGAAGCGCACATGCGTTGCCAGCGAACCGAACTCGCTGTACGACGTCGGAAGCTGCCCCTTGCCCGCGACGAGCTGCGGCATCCACTTGGCGTAGAACTTGCCGGCCTTGCCCGCGGCCTTCGCCTTCGTGTTCAGATCGGCCTTCGGGTTCACCAGATCGCCGGCCGCAACGAGATGCGCGTCGGACGCCTCGCGCGCGACGAGCAACCGCATGATTTCGCTCGATCCCTCGAAGATTCGGTTGATCCGCATGTCACGCAGGAGCTGCTCGACGGGGACAGCCCGCTCGCCGCGAGCTCTGAGCGAATCGGCCGTCTCGTAGCCGCGCCCACCTCGGATCTGCACCAACTCGTCGGCGACGACCCATGCCATCTCGCTCGACCACAGCTTCGCGAGCGCCGCCTCGATCCTGATGTCGTTGCGACCCTCGTCGGCCATCTGCCCGGACAGATCCAGGACAGCTTCGAGCGCGTAGTTGGTTGCCGCGATGAACGACAATTTGCTTTCGACTGCCGCGTGCTTGCCCACCGGTCGGCCCCACTGCACGCGTTCTGCAGACCATTCACGTGCGATCTTCTGGCTGAGCTTGCCTGCTGCCGAGCACATGGCAGGGATTGCCAGACGGCCGGCGTTCAGCGTGGTCAGCGCGATCTTCAGGCCGTCGCCTTCACGGCCGATCAGGTTCTCCTTCGGCACGCGCACCTTGTGCATGCGAGTGACGCCGTTCTCGATTCCGCGGAGGCCCATGAACCTATTGCGCCGCTCGACGGTGATGCCAGGCGAGGTGGCCTCGACGACGAATGCCGAAATCCCGCCGCGATGCCCCTCACTCTTGGGCACGCGAGCCATCACCACCAACAACTCCGCGACGACGCCATTCGTCGTCCACAGCTTCACGCCGTCGAGTTCGTACGCGTCGCCGCCCTCGATCGGGACCGCTGCGCTTGCCATGCGCGCAGGATCGGATCCGACGTCCGGTTCCGTGAGCAGGAACGCCGAGATCGCGCCCTTCGCGCAGCGCGGTAGGAACTTCGCTTTCTGCTCCGCCGTGCCTGCAAGCTTGAGCGGCTCGGGCACGTCGATCGACTGGTGGGCCGACATGAGCGCGCCGAGGGAGGCGTGCACCGAGCTGATCAGCATCAATGCCTTGTTGTAGGCGACCTGGGAGAGACCGACTCCGCCGTAGTCTTCGGAGATCTTGAGGCCGAAGCACCCGAGTTCTGCGAAGCCCTTGACGTACTCGTCGGGGATGCGTTCCTCTCGCTCGATCACCGAGCCGTCCACCGTGTCGCAGTACGCGGCCAGCTTTTTCAGGAAGCGGTCGCCCTTCTCGGCGTCCTCGGGTGTCGGTTTCGGATAAGGATGGACCAGGTCGAGCTGGAACCGTCCGAGGAACAGTTCTTTGCAGAACGAGGGTTTGTCCCACCCTTCGGTTCGCGACTCCTCGGCGAGAGCTCTCGACTGCTCTTCCGTTACGTTCGACTTCTGAGTGGTCACCATCTCGACTCCTCCTAAGCGATCGGCTATGAAGTCGAGTGTTCTCCTTCTCTGGCGTCTACGGACCGAAACGGGCGCTGGTGTTACCGATCGGTAGCGATCGACCGTGCACGGGTCGCACGTTCATCCCTTAGGACCCCACAGGCGTTTGCGCAGCGGCGGCGGTGAGAACAACGTTCTCGGGCTGAGTGACAACAACTCTCGACGGCGTGCTTCACTCTGATGCATCTCGCGGAGCACGGACAGCAGTGCGTTCGGCTCGACAGCCATCGCACCCACTGGTAGTTCGACGTAATCATCTGTGTCCCAACGAAAGCGCCCTTCTTGCGGGACAGAGCTGTGCGTCATCAAGCGGATCAACGGCGTCTTCGTGGTCCCCATTTTGTGGTGAATGAGCTTTACCTCGTCAGCGACGTCGAGGATGGATGCCCAGGACAACACGATGTCGCCGGCAGTCCGAGCAAATAGAGAGCGCTTGGTTGTCCTGACCACAACCTCCGAATACAGCTCAAGACCCAACGTCGAACGAAGCATCGAGAGAAGCGGCACCAAACCAATAGTGACTACCGCGAAGAACGCCGAGATGACGTAATGGTGAACACCTACCCGCGACTCCGGCAGGAGCGATTCGTAGCCCCAATGCCATACGAGTAGCACACAGGTGAAGAAGACGGCGCAGCCCAGCATCATGACCGTGATCAGATTCACCCCCAGCGCGCCTGGGCCAACCCGTACCCCGGATCCGTATTCGTCACGGACACAGGTAGTTACACGACGGGACAGCCGAACCCACCTGAAGCCCGCCATCTGCACGCCGATCCACAAGCATACGAGGATCATTGCGCCCCCACCGGCCGCGCCGATCGACCCAGCCACGCTGCCCGCATCACCCGACAATGCGAATACGAACGCGACGACTCCCCAAAAAGCCATGAAGACCGACATGGCCAACCACAGCAGGTTGAGCCGTTGCGGCCAAGTTTCACGCCAAATCGCCACTCCGGCAGATGATTCAGAGTTCGGGATCGGACCGCTCATCCTGCTACCTCCACAGGTATTGACCGAACTTCGGGAAGAAATATGCCGCGCCGGCACCCGCCGCTAATCCCACGACCAGACCCACGGCAGTTCCCGCACCGGGGACGAGTGACCCCATCACGGCACCCGCGCCCGCCGCGGCCGCGATACTCGCCAGCGTCCCCGCACTTTCCGTGACAATCGCCTTCGTCGGGTCCATCCCGCCTTCGATGTCGTTCGCGATGGCAGGGATGGTTCCGAGCACCGCACCTGCAGGTCCAAGCCTCCGACCGATGCCGTACACGAGATCATCCGCAGCAGATGCGGCAGCAGTCCTCAGACCCTCGCCTGTCGCTTCAGCCATTCCGCTGATCACCGTGCCCGCGACCAGTGCAGGCACGTCAGGCTTCCACGAGAACCCGCCACTTTCGTTCTCGACAACGGTCCCGCCCACCGTTCGGACCGAAAGCTCGCGCAGGGTCGAGACCTGTGACCTGAAGACCTCGCACACTCCCCTGGCCGCATCGTCTGCCTTCCTCAACGCCGTCGCGACCGCGACGGTGGCTTCTTGGGTTCGAATCTGTAGCGCAAGGACCGCATCCTCGGCGAGCGGACCGGCGATCTCGCGCAACGACGCAGTCACGCGGTCAGCGGTCACCGACCCGGTGTCGTCGACGTCGAATCCGCGGTCGAGCAAGTCGTCGACAAGATCCAGCAGGTTCGACCGAGCCGCATTGACCAACTCGAAGCCAACCTCGAACTTCTCACCGATCCGGCTCAGTTCATCGGCGAGTGAGGCAAGTGTCGACGCCTCCCACACGACTCGCTCGGCAGCGGCGACAGCAGCATCCCCATGCCACGATTCCGCCAGCACATTCTGCTCGGACACGACGTTGTCGCGCTCACTCCGAATGGACCTCTGCACCCGCTTCAGGCCGTCTGCCGCGTCGAGCAGGAACGTCGGGTTCCAGGCACGGACCTCAGCAATCGAGCCGCTCACTCGGCGCTGCTCATCGCACGAAGTCTGGCCGCGAACTCGTCCTCGGTCATGCGGT
Source organism: Rhodococcus sp. Eu-32 (assembly GCF_003336925.1). NCBI lineage: Bacteria > Bacillati > Actinomycetota > Actinomycetes > Mycobacteriales > Nocardiaceae > Rhodococcus > Rhodococcus sp. Eu-32. Next base: position 127,379 of record NZ_QGNK01000009.1, read on the forward strand.
AGTCCTCGGCCGATCCCCGAGCAGACCCAGCGAGCGCGTCCATCCGCTGCGACATCCCGCGCAGAGCGGATCCGGAAACTCCAGATGCTTCGGTGCACAACCCAGGCAAGTCTGTGCCAGGTAGCGCGCTCTGCGCGGACCAGTACGCGCCGACGACGTCGATACTGCGCAACGCTTCGCTCACGTCCCGCGTCACCGAGGCAAACCGTCGCAAGATCCCTGGATCTACGTCCACCACCACACCCATCGTCCGGAAAAGGCCTACTTCTTCGGACGCGGCGGGACATGGGACGGTTCCATGCCCAGCACAGAACGCACGAAAACGGCGGGGCAGGTGACTTCATTGTCACCTACCCCGCCGCTTCGAAAACTTGCTATCTCGCCAACGCGACGGTTCTGAGAAACTCCGTCGGCACCGATCCGTTGTTGACGTACCGGTACGCCCGGTCACTGCGTAGACGCGCGGACTCTCCGGCCGCGATGGTGGCGACCTCGTCATCCGCCGTCAGAGTCAGCTCACCCGACGTCACGTGGAACAACTCGAACGACCCCTGCGCGTCGGGCATGCCGCCGTAACTGTCGCCCGGCACGAGCACCCATGACCACAGGTCCGCTGCACGCACACCCGGTGTCGACACGAGCAGGTGCGCCGTGCTTCCCGCCGGCGACGTCCACACCAGAAGGTGCTCGTCCGCCGGAATCTTCTCGATGGCCGCCTCACCCGGGACCGTGTCGCTCAGCAACTCGGTGAAGTCCGTTCCGAGACTGCGCGCGATCCGCGTGACCGCCACGAGACTCGGGTTGGCCTGCCCATGTTCGATCTGCGTCAGCAGTCGCCTGCTGACCTGGGCCTGGTCTGCCAACTGCTGCACCGTCATGTCGCGACCGGTGCGCAGAAGGCGGATGCGTGACCCCACCTGATTCAAGAAGCTCTGTGTCAGAACTCCGTCTTCGGTGGACTCGCCACCGCCTGAATCAATCACGCTGCGTCGCTCACACCGCGAAGAGCTGCTCGATGTCAGCGAACGCCTTGAACTCCAAAGCATTTCCCGACGGATCCAGGAAGAACATCGTCCACTGCTCGCCCTTCTCACCCTTGAAGCGCACGTACGGATCGATGACGAACTTCGTGTCCACAGCCTGCAGGCGTCCCGCGAGCTCCTGGAACTCGTCGACACTCAGCACCAGACCGAAGTGCGGAACCGGAACCTCATGTCCGTCAACGGGGTTGGTGCCGCGCACACCCTGATCGGGGCTTCCGCCGACCTCGTGCGTCACGACCTGGTGTCCACGGACGTTCCAGTCGGTCCACTTGGTGTCGGAGCGGCCACGCGAAAATCCAAGAACCTCACCGTAGAAGTGGCGAGCAGCTTCGATGTCGTGAACCGGGATTGCAAGGTGGAACGGGGGGATGTTGTTTGTCATGAGAGAAGAATACTGCTCATGTTATGAGCATGCAAGTGCGCATGTCATGAGCAGTATCACTACCGTCGACCCGTAAGGGCTTGCGGCGACAGCAATTTCGCCACGTCGTCAGGCGTCAGCAAGCCGGATTCCACGGCCAGCTCAGCGACAGTCCTGTCCGACGACAGTGCGCGTGCCGCGAGTTCGGTGGCCGCGTCGTACCCGATGTGCGGATTCAACGCGGTGACGACGCCGGCAGATCGCTCGACCGTCGCGCGCATGCGGTCGACGTTCGCGGTGATGCCGGGGACACATCGATCCGCGAGAGTGCTTGCAGCATGGGACAAGTGCGTGATCGAGTCGAGCAGCTTGTGCGCGATCAACGGCTCGAACGCGTTCAGCTGCAACTGGCCCGCTTCGGCGGACATGGTGATCGCGAGATCGTTGCCGATCACCTCGTACGCCACCTGCGTCACCACCTCGGGCACAACAGGGTTGACCTTGCCGGGCATGATCGACGAACCCGCCTGCACCGCCGGCAGATTGATCTCGCCGAGACCGGCACGAGGTCCAGACGACAGCAGTCGCAGATCGTTGCAGATCTTCGACACCTTCACCGCCGTGCGTTTCAGCGTGCCCGAAATCTGCACGAACGCACCGACGTCCTGCGTTGCTTCGAGCAGGTCGGTGGCCGTCGTCAACTGCAGACCGGTGAGTCGACTCAACTCGGACCGCACCAGTTCCGCATAACGTGGATGCGAATTGAGGCCGGTGCCGATTGCCGTTCCGCCGAGATTGATCTCGTCGATCAAACGTGCAGCCTCACCGAGTCGATGGATGTCCTCGCCGATCATGACGGCGTAGGTGCCGAATTCCTGACCGAGCGTCATCGGCACCGCGTCCTGCAGCTGCGTGCGGCCCATTTTGATGACGTCGGCGAACTCCAACGCTTTCGCCGCGAACGCCGCAGCCAGATGAGCCATCGCCGCTTCGAGATCCGCGAGCGTCGACCGCACGGCGATCTTGACCGCCGTCGGATAGACGTCGTTGGTGCTCTGCCCGAGGTTGACGTGTTCGAGCGGATGGATGAACGCGTAGTCACCACGACTACGTCCCGACAACTCCAGGGCGCGGTTCGCGATGACCTCGTTCGCGTTCATGTTCGTCGACGTGCCTGCGCCACCTTGGATGACGTCGACGACGAACTGATCGTGCAGGGAACCGTCGGCGATCTCGCAGCAGGCGGCGATGATCGCGTCCGCACGTTCCGCGTCGAGCAGCCCGAGTTCTTTGTTCGATTGCACCGCAGCTGCTTTCGTCAGCGCAAGCGACCGCACGAGCGCCGGGTACTTCGCGATCGCAACCCCGGTGATCGCGAAGTTCTCCAGCGCCCGCAGGGTATGCACACCCCAGTAGACGTCCGACGGCACGTCGCGATCGCCCAGCAGGTCGTGCTCGCTGCGGAACGAGTCCGTCATGACACGACCGCGTCGAGCACCAGCATGTGACCGGGGTAGTGCGTCGCCGCATACGCGAGATCGGCTGTGCCGAGTGCCAACTGAGGCGTGACGCCGCAATCCCAGAAGACGGGGACCTGCCCCTCCCCCACTCCGGCGAAGATGCCGAAGTCGGGACGGGAGATGTCGTCGATACCGAGGGCGGCCGGATCGCCGATGTGCACCGGTGCACCGTGACCGGTCGGGTAACGACCGGTCACGGCGACGGCCTCGTCGACCAGATCTGCATCGACCGGTCGCATGCTGACGGCGAGGGGTCCGTCGAACATGCTTGCAGCTCCGGCAGTTCGGAGGATGCGATCGGTGATGTAGACCGGCGGCGCGGTCGTGGCGACGGGAATGCCTGCGCGACGCAGCGGCCCGTCGAAGGTGTGGCTGCACCCGAGCACGAAGGCGACGGAGTCGTCCTTCCACCAGGCGCTGAGGTCGTTCGGCTCGTCGACGACGGTGCCGTGATCCCAGACTCGGTAACGCGGGAGCATCGTCGAGATGTCTACGGTGCAGCCCTGGTAGGTCATGGTCGGGTCACCGGGCTGCGTCCGCCCGAGGACCGGACACACCGTCGGATGCGCGGCGCAGTACTCCTCGAAAGCTGCTGCGGCACTGGCCGGCACGACGACGAGGTTGGCCTGCTGATGGTCGTCGAGCAGACCGGCTGTGGCCGTGGTCCATTCGCCCGACGCGATCCGCGTCCGCAAGTCCAGAGGCGAGGCAGGCGCTGTCACAGCAGAGCCTCCTTCGAGGACTCACGCACCGTCGTGAGGGTCACGAGCGCGAGCACCGCGGCGAAGATGAGCAGGAAGCCGGGCATGAGCAGGTTGTCCGTCTTGGAGATCAACCACGTCGCGAGGTACGGCGTCAGACCGCCGCCGATGATCGTGCCGATGTTGAACGCGAAGGACAGACCGGTGTAGCGCACCCGCGTCGGGAACTGTTCTGCGTAGGTCGGGTACGTGACCGACTGGACGATCGGCATCGGCAGTGCGAGAACGACCATAGCGCCGACGGCGAGAGCGAAGCTTCCCTGATCCATGACGATCATCGCGGGCAGAACGAGGATGGCGTACCCGAGGAAGCCGATGGTGATGATGCGCTTGCGGCCGTGCTTGTCCGACAAGCCACCGAAGATCGGCATGAGCGTCGCGACGAACAGACTGATGGCACCCATGATCCAGAAGGTGTTGGACTTCGAGTAGCCGAGGTACGTCGTCAGGTAGATGTTCATGAAGATCAGGCCGACCCAGTAGCCGGTGTTGGAGCCGATTGCCAGGAAGATGACCTTGAACAGTGCACCGGTGTGCTCGGTGAAGACCTCACGCAGAGGCGTCTTGGCCGGCTTCTCCTTCTCGGTGACGGCGAGGAATTCGTGCGAGTCCTCCAGCTTGCGACGCGCCATCAGCGTGACGACGATGAGCGGCAGGGCAAGCAGGAACGGGATACGCCAACCGAAATCGCGAAGTTGGTCGTCGGACAGGATCGTGCTCGTGAGGCCTGCGACCAGTGCGGCGGTACCGCCACCGATGGCCACGCCGACGGGGGTGAAGGCACCGAAGAATCCGCGACGGCCGTTCGGTGCGGATTCCGCTAGGTACGTCGCCGAGCCGGTGACCTCGCCGCCGGCGAAGAAGCCCTGGGCGAGACGGACGAGAAGCAACGCGAGAGGCGCGAGAATGCCGATGGATTCGGCCGTGGGCAGCAGGCCGACGACGGCGGTCGCGGTACCCATGCCGACCACGGTCGTGATCAGTACGGGCTTACGGCCGATGCGGTCACCCAGGCGACCGAGGACGATGCCACCGAGCGGACGCATCAGGAACGCGCTACCGAACACGGCGAGCGTCGACAACAGGGACGCCGTCGGGTTGCTGCTGGGGAAGAACAGCGGACCGATGACGACGGCGAGGTAGCCGTACACGCCGAATTCGTAATATTCGACGGCTGTGCCCGCTGCGGCCGCGACTGCTGCGCGGCGCGCGTTCTTGGGCTTCACGTGGTCCTCGGGTGGGGTGAGAGACCCAGGTACGGTGGTCATGGAATGTCTCCAGTTCGGTGAAAGTCGGTGACGTTCGCGGTGGACGGGCAAGTCGAGTCGCGGGCGCACTGATGAATGGGCGACGGTTCCCTGGAGTCCGTCGGCAGGATTGCCGTCCTGCTGATGGTCTTCGGGATCGTTCTGGTTGTCGGTCAGAGAGAGTTGGAGAACGTGACGGTGGATCCGACGGCGGCTTGGCCGAGCAGATCCAGATCGTCCTCCGTGACCACCCCGATGACGGGATAGCCTCCTGTCACGGGATGATCGGCCAGGAACACGATGGGCTCCCCGGATGGGGGAACTTGTATCGCGCCCAACGCCATTCCTTCACTGCGAAGGTCGACCGAGCCGATGGTCAGTGGCTCGCCGGTCAAACGGATGCCGACGCGGTTGCTGTTGGCACCCACTGTCCAGCTGGTCGATACCAGAGCTTGTTTGTCTTCCACGCTGAAGAGCGAATCTCTGGGTCCCCACCGAAAGCGTAGCTGCACAGTACCTTCCGGGTACCGGGAGCGTGCAAGTTCGAGTGGAAGTTCTGGGGCGGTCGTCGTCGGACCGAGCTTGTATTCGTCACCCGCTGCGATGGCGGCGGGGCCGAGACCGGACAGGGCGTCGCTGCTCGCGGAGCCGAACGTCGTGTCGGCACGGATGCCGCCCGAGATCGCGACGTAGATCCTCAGGCCGGCAACCGGTCGTCCGACCGAAAGGCGCTGACCTGCAGCGAGATAGACACGCTGCGGCTCACGCACGACACGGCCGTCGACGCGCACCTCCACCGGCGCACCGGTGAGCGCGACGTAACGCGGACTCGTGACGGTGAACGACAGTCCGCCGAACAGGTTCTCGAACACGGCAGCATTCTCGGCGTTGCCGACGAGTCGATTGGCCAGCGCTGCCGCAGCACGGTCGACCGGGCCCGACGCGGTGATACCGAGGTGGGCGTATCCCGCACGGCCCGCGTCCTGGATGGTCGTCGAGGCACCGGGATCGAGGATGCAGGCAACGACTGTCTGCGTCGGCTTTTCGAGGAGTGTAGTCATCGGATGACCCTTTCGAACACGATGCGGTCCCCGACAGCCAGCCGACTGGGGTTGTCCCACTCGGTGTTCCACAACACGGCATCGGTGTGGCCGATGATGTGCCACCCACCAGGCGTACGACCCGGGTAGACGACGGTTTGCGTGCCGGCGATTGCGATGGCACCGGCGTCGACCTTCGGTCGTGGCGACGTACGACGCGGCAGCGTCAGCTGGCCGGGGCAGCCGTCGATGTACGCGAAACCCGGTGCGAAACCGAAGAATCCGACGGTGTGGGTTGCCGCGGAGTGTTGTGAAGCTACTTCCTCGGTGGTGATTCCCAGTGCAGCGGCGACGTCGTCGAGGTCCTCGCCGTCGTAGACGACCGGGATGGTGACGGTGCTTCCGTGATGCTGTTGCGTGGCCTGGGTGAGGCTGGGGTCCTGCAGGAAGCCTCGGATGTGGTTCTCCAGCACGGGCATGTCGTGGCTGCGGTGCGCGATGAACAGAATCGACGCGGCTGCCGGGACGACGTCCTGCAGCAACGCTGCCCATTCGCTACGACGTACCGCGGCGATCCACGCCGGGATCACCTGCGGCTCGAGGTCCACGAGCCATCCGCGGTCGCCTGCGCGATGCAGGGTGTCGAACTGAATCACGGGCGCCGTCCGATCGGGCTCAGGCCGAAACCGCTGTCGGCCAGCGCCTTACGCGTCTGCATTGCGATCTCGACCGCGCCTGCGGTGTCGCTGTGCACGCACAGGGCAACCGCGTCGTACGACGGCGGGAGCACCCGCACGGTGTCGCCGTCGACGGACACCGTTTCACCGGTCTGCACCATCGTCACGGCCCGTTCGGCGGCAGCCTCGGGCTCGGTGATCAGCGCCGCCGGGTGACGGCGGCTGACCAGCCGAGCCTTGGACGTGTAGTTGCGGTCGACGAAAAGCTCTGCGATGGGATGAATTCCGGCATCGATGGCCTGGGTCCAGACCTCGGTGTCGTACTGGCACAGGATAGGCAGCGTCGGGTCGACGAGCGTGACTGCCTCGACGATGGCGCGGGCATGCCCGGCGTTGTCCGCTGCCACGTTGTACAGCGCGCCGTGCGCCTTGAGGTACGTGACCTCGGTGCCGGCGACACGGGCGAAGGCCTGCAGGGCGCCGATCTGATAGACGAGGTCGTTGACGAGCGTCGACACCTCGACGTCGATGAAGCGACGACCGAAGCCGGCCAGGTCACGGTAGGAGACCTGTGCGCCGATCGAGACACCCCGCGCGGCAGCCTCTTTCGTCGTCCGACGCAGGATGTCGGGGTCGCCTGCGTGGAAGCCACACGCGACGTTGGCTGCGCTGACGGTGTCGAGCAACGGGCCGTCGTCCATGATTCCCCAGACACCGAATCCTTCGCCGATGTCGGTGTCGATGTGCACGGCGGTCACAGTTTGGCCCTCCAATAGGTGTTCATGTCGTCGGCCGAGTTCTCCCAGGCCCGGTGCAGGCCGGTTTGCCCACCTTCGATGTGGGCCAAGATCAGATCGGCCAAGGCGGTCGCGTCACCACTGGAGAGCGCGTCGACCATGCCTTTGTGTTCGCACTGCACGCGCTCGTAGGCGTTGGTGCCGTGCACGTAGAAGCGGGAGTACGGCTCGAGCCGGTGGTACATCTGCGCGATGATCTCGTAGCGCATCGGTAGCCGCGACAGCCGATACATGTCGAGGTGGAACGACAGATTGGTGCGTGACCACGTGTCCGCGCCGGTGTCGCCGACGTTGTCCATCGCCTCGGCCATGGCCTCGAAGCGAGCGATGTCGCGACGAGAAACCCGCTCGACGACGTGCTCGGCGAAGCTGGGCTCGATCAGACGTCGGAGGTCGTAGATCTCGTCGATCTCCTCGATGTCGAGCGCGGTGACGAAGGTTCCGCGGCCACGTTCGGAGCGCAGCAGACCCTCGCCGACCAGCGTGCGCATCGCCTCGCGCAGCGGAATTCGCGAGACGCCGAAGCGATCCGCCAACTCCTCCTGCACCAGCCGATGGCCGGGCGGGTACACACCCTCGACGATCGCGGTGCGCAGGTCAGCGGTGAGATCACCGCCCTCGGTGTGGTGTGGGCCACGAACTGTTGAAGCCATATACGTTGTATACACTGCATCCAGAGGGCTGCGGAACCACTTTCCCGATTTTGTCCGAATCCGTAACGGAACCGACCCGTCGCGTAACACGGGCGATACAGAGGGGCCCCAAAGCACACCAGGCGGTACGTCCCGGTGTGAGTGATGTTCATGCCAACTTGGTTTACCTGGGCAGCGGCGAGCGTTTCGACAAGACCTGCCGTCGTCGGGTTGCCGACCGGGACGCTTTACATGACGCCGCTACTTCTCGGTCAGCGGCACCTGAACGACCATTTCGACGACTGCGCCGACAGATATCTGTTCACCCGGGACCGAGACAACCAGCGTGCCGTTCCCGACGGCTTCGGCTGCAGCTATCGATTCGCGGACGCACTGACTCCGGAAGACCCGACACCGTTCTGAAGGGCGGAGCGCTTACCCGATCTGTACCCTGCAGCGTTCTTCAGAACACCAGTCGCGATGGTCAGCATTACAGCGCCCGCGAGAACCCACAGCGCCAACGTCACGTCCGGTGCCCACAGCCGCATCATCGACAACGACGCACCGAACAGCGAAGGCACACCGATCAGCGCGCCGTACAGCAGGATTGCACCCACCAAGACGGTTATCGAGACGCGCATGACCGCGCCCCGGAACGACCGCGGCTCGACTCGACCAGTGAACAGCCTTGTCGCAATCCACAGCGCCAGGGCGACCAATACCGCAGCAAAGCCCAACAGAATGCCGAGCACCGAGGCTGCCGCCGATGCAGGCAGATCAGTCGTCGCCCCGGCGAGCACCAGCGTCGTCAGATTGCGGCCTACCGCGGCAACTCGGTCCGCTTCGATTTCGCCATATCGATTGGTAGTCAGAACCATTGCGGTATTCGCGGCGGGTACCAGCGCGACATATGTGTAGTATCCGGGAACAGCGCCCGAGTGCCACCACACCTCGCGCCCTTCGATGTTCTCGTGGAACAGTCCGTTACCGTACGTGGTCCCCTGACCCGTATTCACCTCACCCACGCCGGATTCCCACGCCTGCAACTGCCCGAGCCGCCACGACGCGTATCGGCTCAGTTGATCGATGGAACCGGCCAAATACCCGTAACCCAATCCCGCGGAGTCGACACCGACGTCGACCGGCTTGGACGAACCGAAGAACGGCACATGCCCAGGCGGGACCTCGCGAGCGAACTCGTCGGGATCGGTGATGGCGCCAGCTCCGGCCGGCGCCAGAACTTCCCTTTCCACAGCATCGGCGAAGGAACCGCCTGTGACCTGCTCCACGACGGCCTGCAGCACAAGGTAATTCAAACTCGAATACCGGAACGTGCCTCGCTCGGAGACCCCGTCGGGTCGCGTCATCGACGCGACTGCATCGGACGCTGATTTACGACGGCTCCAGTCGTCGGTCACGGTGACGTCGTGTGGGAGCCCGCTCGTGTGGTGCACGAGATCATCGACCGACACCGCAGGATCACCCAGTAGCTGCTCCGCCTGAGGTACGACGTCGACGACGGGGGTCGCTGCATCGACCACTCCCCTGCGCTCGAGTCCAGCCACGACAGCGGCAGCAAGTTGCTTCGACACCGATCCCCACACGAATGCGGTCGTCTCGTCGATTGCATCCCCGTTGCCATCGGAGCCAGTGGATGCCTCCGACACCACCCCGTCGATATCCACGATTCGAGCCGTCATCCCTGGTGCGCCGATCTCCGAGGCCCACTCGTCGACGGCGTCTCGAAGGTCGGTCGAGGACGGCGCCTGCGCGGCAACCGGACTTGCGAGTGCAAGCAGTATCCCGACCGAAATCACGCCTACGACAACCCTGCGCTGCGCGTTCGTCATTTGTCCCCCTCAATCGTTGATCTCAACCGCGCACCGTAGAACTGCAGCCCAAAAAGCATCAATATCCAGATCCGAGACTCTTCGCCCGGTCGCAGGCCCCAGGCGATCTTGCCCCAGAAGTTCAGCAAGGCCTGCAAATCCCTCGTGTCGCGCTATATGCCGGAAATAGCCCCACGAGCCGTACGTCATCAGCTCACCGGACTTGTTGATCCACAACGACATCGGCGGATATCTGTATCCGTAGGGGTGAAAGAAGATAGAGCCGTTGGGGGATGCCCCGAACCAGAAGTCATCATGGTCCCCTCTGGAGTCGTCGAGGCTCTCCTGCAGAACGAACAAGCTGTGCGCGCGACGCCGATCGTCGTCGGATCCGATGGCATCGAGAAATGACTCTTTGGTCCACGTCGTCGTATTTCGCGGAGCTCCGGCGGTTTTCGCCTTTGCTGCCGCCAGCTCAGCGCCGTAGGCCGAGGGAACGAGGAACTCCAAGTTACCGTGCCTCGCATATGCAAGTTGAAGCGCCGTCACGCGAATCTCGTCACGGGTGATGCGGTTCAAGTACTCGACAAGCCTGCGGAGATCAGCGTCGATACGGTCGACGACGAGGCACAAATGCACGCGGCCGAATTCGATGTTGTGGCCTAGCTGACCCAGACTGCTGTCTCCGAGGGCACGGAGGTCAAGTCCTCCCTGCCGCGCCCATTCCTGGCTGAACCATGACTCGCCTTCGACGCAGATGGCCGAGGCGTAATCGAGAACTTGCCCGATCACCATTCGTCGGCGTTCGGAATTGGAGGCCAGCTTGCACTCGACAACAGTTATCGATCCATCGAGATCGACAATGCACACGTCGGCCGGGCCGGCCGACGTCGAGAACTCGCGGACAGTCAGCGCGTCGGCGGACACACCCGGGACGTGACCAGGCGTTGCAGCGATCACTCGCTGCAGATGGTCTTCGTTTGCGTACGCCTCGACGTCTGGTGAGGTCCAATCGCCGGTCGAGCCGAATCTACGAACAAGGAACCCACTGTTCGAGCGGTCGGCCATCAAGTACTCCAGTCGGTCCACGTCGCTGACCCAGCGCACCCGAACGTACACGGCGGCGCACGCCGTCGCGACCCGTTCAGTCAGCCGACGCGCCGGGGCAATGCTTGGTTCACCAGACCGAACGACGATGATGTTGCCCGTGACCTTGTGGATTGTTGCAACCGGCGTCGAAGCCGCCGCAATCGTCGGCCTCGGCGTGTGGATGATCGTCACCCATCGGCAATTGAAGAGCACGCGCGACGCGCTCGAGCGCGCACGCAGCGATTCGCAGCACAAGCGTCGGCGACGCGGTATCGCACCGATGGCGATCAGAACGGCTTTCCAGACCGCGGACTCGCTGATCAACAAGGGGTTCGGCGCAACGGTGCGAAACTCGATCGAGGATCTCGCCGGATGGGCCAAGGTCGAACGCCCAGACCTGGCCCGGCTGACCGCGGACGGTGACGTCGTCGTCATGTTCTCCGACATCGAGGGCTCGACGGCGCGCAACGAAGAGCTGGGCGATCGAGGGTGGATGAAGCTACTGGAAAGACACAACAGGCTGATTCAGAAGCAAGTCGACGCGCATGGTGGCCACGTCGTCAAGAACCAGGGCGACGGCTTCATGATCGCGTTCTCCGACCCCGAGCAGGCTGTGCGATGCGGGATGGCCGTCCAGGAGGCGCTGCTCGAGAAACCGGATCGCTGGAACAACATTCGCGTACGAATGGGTATCCACACGGGCAGTTCGGTGCGACGCGGCGACGATCTCTTCGGGCTCAATGTGGCCATGGCCGCGCGCGTCGCAAGCCAGGCCGAGGGCGGGGAGATTCTCGTCAGCGAACCACTGAGCGTGAAACTCGGTCGTGACATCCCGCTGGGTAGGCCACGGAAAGTCGAATTGAAGGGTATGAGCGGCAGCCACGAACTGTATCCGGTCGGGCTCCCCGCACTAACGAAATCGAAAGACGATGCGCGAGAACTCGAATAATCATCACGGGTAACGCGTGCTCAGCAATGGCCGATGCACCAGTCGACCCTCGACGATTGGACTGCATGATGATCAAGAAGGTATTTGCCGCCACGGCCCTGGCAGTCGGCGCAACAGCCCTGACCGCAACGCCCGCGTCAGCCGATGGAATTTACGACTCTCCGTTCACCAGCGAGAACACCGAACGCTTCGTCAGCGCATTCGATCCCGCGGCCTATGGTCCACGGGGCAACGACCCCATCATCATCAGCCCGTACGGCACTGGCCAGCCGATCTACAGCTGGAGTTTCCACGGTCAGGGCCAAAGCTGGCAGGTCGACCCGTCAGGCAATGCCCACCTGCTCCGCGGAATCTCCATCCCGACCGGATCATCGGAGGGGGACGTCCGAGGAATTGCGATCTACGACCCCTTCACGATCCTCGACTACTGAGACAAGAATGGTCCATTCATGTTGTCAGACAACATGAATGGACCATCAAGCAATCAGCCCACGTGCACGAAGCGCCTACTCGCTTACGGACGCCAATGCATCGTTGAACGTCTTGCTCGGGCGCATGACGGCTGCGGTGGCCTCGGGATCCGGGAAGTAGTATCCGCCGATCTCGACCTCCTTGCCCTGAACCTCGTTGAGCTCGTTGACGATTGCCTCTTCGTTGTCGGCCAGCGTCTGAGCGAGACCGGTGAAGTGCTTCGCGAGCTCCGCATCCTCGGTCTGCGCGGCGAGTTCCTGCGCCCAGTAGAGGGCCAGGTAGAACTGGCTGCCGCGGTTGTCGAGCTCACCGGTGGAACGCGACGGCCCCTTGTCGTTCTCGAGGAGCTTGCCGGTGGCTGCGTCGAGGGCGTTCGCGAGAATCTTCGCCTTCTTGTTGTCGGTCTTGATACCGAGATCCTCGAGGCTGACTGCGAGCGCGAGGAACTCGCCGAGGGAATCCCAACGAAGGTGGTTCTCCTCGATGAGCTGCTTGACGTGCTTCGGTGCAGAACCACCTGCACCCGTCTCGTACAGTCCACCGCCTGCCATCAGCGGCACGATGGACAGCATCTTGGCACTGGTGCCGAGTTCCAGAATCGGGAACAGGTCGGTCAGGTAGTCGCGCAGGATGTTGCCGGTCGCCGAGATGGTGTCGAGCCCACGGATCAGGCGTTCCATCGTGTACCGGATCGCGCGGACCTGCGACATGATCTGGATGTCGAGACCCTCGGTGTCGTGATCCTTCAGGTACGTGCGGACCTTGCCGATGAGCTCGTTCTCGTGCGGACGGTACGGGTCGAGCCAGAAAACGACCGGCATGCCCGAGTTGCGGGCACGAGTCACGGCAAGCTTGACCCAGTCCTGGATCGGAGCGTCCTTGACGATGCACAGACGCCAGATGTCGCCTTCTTCGACGTTCTGGGTCAGCAGAACCTCGCCCGTCGCCAGGTCGGTGATGTTGGCGACGCCGCCCTCGGGTACCTCGAAGGTCTTGTCGTGCGAGCCGTACTCTTCCGCCTTCTGCGCCATCAAGCCGACGTTCGGAACGGTGCCCATCGTGGTGGGATCGAACGCACCGTTGGTCTTGCAGAAGTTGATCATCTCCTGGTAGATCCGGAAGAAGGTCGACTCCGGGCTGACCGCCTTGGTGTCCTTCGGGCGGCCGTCGGCGCCCCACATCTTGCCGCCTGCGCGAATCATCGCGGGCATCGACGCGTCGACGATGACGTCGCTCGGCGAGTGGAAGTTCGAGATGCCGCGTGCCGAATCGACCATGGCGAGCTCGGGACGCTTCTCGTGGCACTTGTGCAGATCGTCGATGATCTCCTCGCGCTGCGCGCTCGGAAGGGATTCGATCTTGCTGTACAGGTCGGACAGACCGTTGTTGACGTTGACGCCCAGCTCGTCGAACAGCTCACCGTGCTTGGCGAACGCGTCCTTGTAGAACACCTTGACTGCGTGACCGAACACGATCGGGTGCGACACGCGCATCATCGTGGCCTTGACGTGCAGAGAGAACATGATGCCCGTCTTGTAGGCGTCCTCCATCTGCTCTTCGTAGAACTCGATGAGCGCCTTCTTGCTCATGAACATGCTGTCGATGACGTCACCGTCGGTGAGCGAGACCTTGTCCTTGAGCACGATGGTCTTGCCGCTGGTCGTCAGCAGCTCCATCTTGACCTCGCGGTCGCCTTCGACGGTCATCGACTTCTCGCCGTGGTAGAAATCGCCGTGGCGCATGTGCGCGACGTGCGTGCGCGACGCGGGAGACCACTCGCCCATGCTGTGCGGGTGCTTGCGGGCGTATTCCTTGACCGCCTTCGGCGCGCGGCGATCCGAGTTACCCTCGCGCAGAACAGGGTTGACGGCGCTACCGAGGCACTTGGTGTAGCGGTCGCGGATGTCGCGCTCTTCGTCGGTCTTCGGGTTACCCGGGAAATCGGGAAGTGCGTAGCCCTTGCCCTGCAGTTCCTTGATGGCCGCGAGCAGCTGCGGGACGGACGCACTGATGTTCGGCAGCTTGATGATGTTGGTCTCGGGCAGGTGCGTCAGCCGACCCAGCTCGCCGAGGTTGTCCGGCACCCGCTGCTCTTCGGTGAGGTAATCCGGGAATTCGGAAAGGATGCGGCTCGCGACCGAGATATCGGTCGATTCGACGTTGATGTCGGCTGCACCCGCGAATGCCCGGATGACGGGCAGAAAAGCGTGGGTGGCGAGCATCGGCGCTTCGTCGGTCAGTGTGTAGATGATGGTCGGCTGTTTCGCACTCATGTTCTGCCTTTGCCTCAGTGTCCGTCGACGCAACGCTTCGTGTGCTTGCGTCCTCTTCAACCCTAAACTTTGACGTAACATTACGCGCGTACTGCCAGACGCGGAGAACCCCCCGCCTGCTGCGGAAAGTTACTCGCCAGTACCGATCTTGGTCACCCGAACCGGCCTCCCCGTCAAGCCTCGAGCAGCTGCGCGACGACCGTGCACAGATGCCTCACTTCGGCGTTCGTAGGCGCGAGTTCGTAGGCATGGTGATGGCACGCGACGCTCAAGCGGTTCCACGCTATCGCCGCCGCGTCGGCGTGTTCGGTGGTGTCGAGCGAACGCAAGATCGTCAACTTCGACCGCATGTTCGCAGCAGGCGCGTCCGCTCCGAGCGCTCGACAGCGCTGCTCCACCAGAACTTCCAATGCCTGCCTCGCCAAGAATGCGGCCAGACGCGTTGAAGTACCTGCAGCACCCACATTTCCGTCGAGCAGCCGTTCTGCGTTGCGCAGCGTCGTCGCGGGCGCGGTAGCCGTCGTCACGATCGCAGCATTTCGTCGACGACCTTCTGCAGATCATTCACGGACTGCCACGTGACGTCGACGTCGGCACCATGCGTCCCGGCATTCGCAATGTGCAATGCCGCGCGGCGCCCGTCGCGGTAGGACAGCCAGCCCGACAGATCCTTGTCCGGATCGTCGTGTACCGCCAAGGACAGTCGGCTCTTCGTCTTCTTGACGTCCGACCACCTCTGTTCGGTCTCGAATCTGCTTGCGCCACTCCGATGTTGCTTTGCGTAGAACAATTGCTGCGCAGCAGATTCCAACGCCAGTCGAAACAACCCTGGCGCGACGCGGCGCTTGATGTCGTCGGGCACCGCCTCGTCACGTACGAGGGCCCTGACGTCGCCGACGTACCGCGTCGCTTGGTTGAGAGTCTCCGCGACACGAATCTGTGAGCCCGCTTCCCGAGTCACCTCCACCAACCGCGCCTCGACGGCCATCTGCCGGATGGCGGCTGCGAGCCTGTCGTCGTGCGAGAACACGATGACCTGCCGGGTCGTGGCCAGATCGGAGAGAACACGTATGAACCCGTCGATCTTGGCCGGGTCCATCGCTTGAATCGGGTCGTCGAGAACGATGAAGCGAAACGGGCTGTTCGGCGTCGTCGCACGCGGGATGAACAACGCCAACGCCAGCGCATGCAATTCTCCCTGACTCATCACCGCCAGCGCGTCCGACGCGACCCCGTCGACCGAGCCCTTCAACACGGCCCGTCGACGAGTGTTGGTGCCCTCCAAATTGATCGACCCGATCTCGACGTTGCTCTCCTGACGCAGTTCTGCCCAGATCTTCCTGGCCTGGTCCGCGATGGGTTCGAGACGCTGGTTCCTCAACCCGATGGCGTGCGCCGTGATCCATTTCTTGGCTGCGTCCAGGTTGTCGACGGTCTCGTCCGTCGTGCGCGCCGCTTTCTCGAGCTGTACCCATGTCGCCAGACGCGCAGCGATGGGCGCCCACAGATCCTCACGCTCGACGACTGCGGCAGCGGCTTCCTTCTTCACTTGCTCGCCGGCGTCGAGCACTGGAGGCAACGTCCGACTCAGATGATCAGCGAGGTCGTGGATTCCCGGCACCTCGCGGGCTGCGGCGAGCGCAGATTGATACGCGGCGAGAGACGGCAGCTCGACGCCGTCGATGTCAGGCGCGTCCTGCAGATCGTCGATCAGGGATACGGCCGCCCTGCGCGCATCGCCGAGGTCACGACGCCCTTCCTTCAACTCGGTGAGCTGAGCGTCCTCGGCCGTCAACTGTTCGCGGGCGCGCACGGCCCACGCCTCGTCGAGCGTTCCCGTCGCGCACACCGGGCACTCGGTGGTACCTGTGTCTTGGTGGAGATCCAGCGCCGCGCTCAGTAGTGCCGTCCGGCGTTCGACGAGAGCCAGTGCGTCGTCGGCGAGTTCGACCGAGTTGGAGACCGCAGTGCTCAGCGTGCCCACGATCAGGTCGACCTGTTCCTGCAGTGGAATGGGCAGCGCTGCGACAGAACGAAGTCCGACCACCGCAGGTGACTGTGCCGCGGCGGACCCCGTCGCGAGAGCGAGAACGGCGTCGACGTCGACCTTTCGTTTCTTGATGAGCGTTGCAGCTTGGGTTGCGCGGTCGTCCGAGGACTCGGCGCAGATGCGCTTGAGCTGCTTCAATTCATCGCCGGCCTGCTGCCGCGGCGCTCTGGCCGACTTGGCCGCAGCAGCGAGCCGCTTCTCCGCGGCCGCGATCTCGTCCAGCCCCAGCAGCTTCGCGAGCGCGTCGTACAACGTCGACGGGCTGTCCTCGACCAGCCCACCGATTTCGTCGTACGACAGGATCGGGCGGTGCAGTTCGACGGCGTTCTTCCACCCCAAGGCGTCGGTGCCTGGAGACCTCTTCGCGTTGCCGACCTGCGTCCACGTCGAATGGTCGCGCAACGCGTCGTCGGCCTGCCATTCGACGCCGACGACAGTGGGTTCCGAGCCTTCGATGGTGAGCCCGACGCGCACCTCGCACGGCGACGGCCGATGGAGGTTCCGCCACGTATCGGCCCAGAGCTTGGCCTTGTTCTCCCATCGATAACTCTTGCCGGTGACGGCGAATTCGAGAGCCTCGGCGAAGCTCGACTTGCCTGACCCGTTGCGTCCGCTGACGATCGTGATGCCAGGAGCCGGGTGCAGCCGCAACTCGGATTTCGGGCCGATTCCACGAAAGCCCGCAACCGAAATCGACGTCAGGAAAGCGCCGACCGGCTGCTCGCGTTCCGTCGAGTCCGCCGTTCTCCGAGCCTGGATCGACGCGACCCCTTCGAGCTGATCGGCCAGTGCATCGGGACCTTCGAGAGCTGCCAGAACCAGGTATTTGGCGTCGTCGGACATGCCCTGTTCATTTTCGATCGCGTCGAACACGACCTCCATCAACGGTCTGTCCACGGCCTCGTCGGTAGCAGTCACTCGTACACCCCTTCGATGTCGGTCGTCGTCGAACCAGACCCCAGAGTTTCATACGAGTCCGACATCATGTCCCCGAACGGAGCGAGGGCGTCCCCCAGTCACTCAGAGTGACCGGAAAGCCACATTCGGTCCGAACCCCAGGCCCGCCCGAACCGAGCGAGGGCGCCCTCCGGTCACTCAGAGTGACCGGAAAGCCACATTCGGTCCGAACCCTGGCCCGCCCGAACCCCAGGCCCGCCCGAACCCCAGGCCCGCCCGAACCCCGGGCGACCGGCGAACCCGAGGGCGCCCCGCGCCACGAGTCACGTGTTCGGTCGTTCGAACGACACAGCTTTTCGTGTCGACTCCCCACGTTCGCGCAGTTCGCGGCCGCCGGGTTTCGCCGAAGTCGGTGAGAACGGAAAAGTGCCTCCCCGCAGGGCGTTACAGTGGTTCGTGGAAGGAGTCGAGACAACGGCTCACCTCCCATCTAGGAGTGCCCGCATGTCCGAGGACGCCGACTTCGACACGGAGATCGATGCCGCGTGGGAGCGATTCTGCGCCCGGCTCTGCACCTACATCGAGAACATGGAGACCGGCGATCTGCTGACCATCTGTCCGGGTGGTGGGAAACGCCGGGACGACCTGTACCTGACGGTGGCGAACGAACTCGGCGGCCGTCTCGTCGGTGACGCGGCGATGAACGGGCCTCTCGCAGCGGCCGTTTCGTACGAGCACACGACACTGCTGGCCGAACAGGGGTGGACCGAATACGACGTCGGCGACGGTCTGCAACGCACTTTCCGTTTCGAGGCCCGTCCGCACGCCCTGGCACAGGCAGTCGTCGTGCTCATCAGAGATGTGCGCGGGATTGCGCATCCGTCGTTCCTGGCCGCCAGCGCAGTCGGCGCACCGGTCACGCGGGTCTTCGACAGCGGTTCACAGCTGAAGGACTGGACGGTCGATCCCGTACGTGCTCGTCTGGTCGCCGAGGTGGATACCGCTCTCGAATCGATCACCGGGTCCGCGCCGGTCCGTGACGACGATGGCGATGTCATGTTCGAGGCAGGACGGCACACCGCCTACGCAAGGATTCTGGACAAGGAACCGGTCGTAGAGCTGTATGCCGTGTTCGCGATTCACACGCGAGGCCCCACCGTGGACTCCGTCGTGGTGGACCTGTCCACGTCGTGGCCGGATATCAAATTCCTGCCCAACCACACTCACGTCGTGGCGTCGACACGCGTCGACTGCGCGCCGGTCGTGGAGGAACATCTCGGGCGGCGTCTCGGCATGTTCTTGAAGTTCGTCGAGCAGGAGGGCGACGAGATCACCGTCAGGTTGTCCAGGGATGCCGGAATGCGTGTACCCACCCACGCGTTGCTGTCCGACCAGTTCAGACGAATGCGACTGGCAGACATGGATGCCGCCTCGTTGACGTTCACGATCGGATACGAGGCTCGTGAGCTCGGGTTCAGCTCTCCGATGCTTCAGGATGCCGTTGCCTTGGCAGCTGCCGCCCACCTCCATCAAAGGCGTGCCGGTACCGAAACAGGGAGCGACCCGTACATCGTTCATCCGCTTCGAAACGTGTTGCGGCTCGTGCGATTCGGGTGCACGGACGAGGTCGTCCTGGTTGCGGCCGCGCTGCACGACACGGTCGAAGATCAGACCGACAGGATCATCCTGTTGCTCGATGCGGGCACACCGGCCACCCATGACAATGCGCTGGCCGTCATCGCGCGCCATTTCTCACCGTCAGTCGCAACTGTGGTGGCCGCCGTAACCAATCCGTCCACACCGCAGGGCCTTTCGACGGACGAGAATAACCGCGCCTATGCCGAACACGTTGCGGATGCGATCACGGATCCACGGGTATTCCTGGTCAAGCTGTCGGACTTCATCGACAACGCGGGCAGCGTGGAGTATCTCGCCGACGAGAGCAAGCGAATCAGACTGCGCGACAAGTACGCTCCGATGGCCCAGATATTCCTAGACGCACGTGAAACTTTGGGAGACTCGCTGAACCTGACCGCCGAGGGCACGCGTCGTCTCGATGCCCGTCTGGGTAGGTTGGCGCGAGCGCTGGGGTGACCCGCCCGTGTCACGCCAGTGCCCAGCCCACGATTGCGGCGACGATGCAGAGGAAGAAGATCATCGCGATGATCTCCTCCGCATCGTTGCGGCCCTTCTTGCTCACTCTCCGCGCGCGGCGCGACGGTCTGCGTCGGAAAAGCCCGCCGCGGGAGGCGCTCCCATCACTCGCATCGCAGCGCGTTTGCGGTCCTGGTAGTTGGCGACCGAGTCGAACGCCGCGGTGACTCCGACGGTCGTCGACACATAGGTCATCGACTTGTCCGGCGCAAAGCCCAAATCGGTACCGACGTCGACCGCGTCGATGTTGGACCCCAGGAACACGAAGTCCCACTGGTAGTCACGTTCCTGCTGCTCGATGAGCGCACGCACAGCCGTATTCGTCCATTCGCGGCTGGCGTTCTCGTGCCCGTCCGTCATCACCAGGACCGTCACGGAACCGGGGCGCTGATCCTCGGGCAGGGCCGACAGCTCGGCGCCGACCTCGGTGACGAGCCGGCCGATGGCGTCGTACAGCGCGGTGGTGCCACGGGGTTCGAGGACCAGCGGCGGAACATCGGCGATAGGCCGCGAGCTGTACACCACCTCGTACCGATCGTCGAACTGCGCAAGCGTGACGACGGTATCGCCCTCCTGCGCACGTTCTTTCGCGATGAACGAGTCGAAGCCGCCTCGTGTGTCGTCAGCGATCGACTGCATCGAACCCGAGCGATCGAGCACTGCAGCAACAAGGGACAACTGAGGATTGGTCAACGGAACCTCCGGAGGGGAAATGCGCCCGAGATGACGCGATAACTCATGATGGGCGAACCATACCGAGGGGTACCGACAGAAACGGCTACGCTCGGCCCGTGAGCTGCCTTCGCTTCGCGAGGGGCGCCATCGCGAACCAACGCTTGCAGCTACGCGTCAAAGTGCTGGGCTCCGAGTAGCCCAACTGACGTGACACCTCCGAGAGCGAAACATCGACGTTCGACAGCAAGCTCAGTGCGAGTTCTCGCCTGGCGTCGTCGACCAGCGTTTCGAAGCTCTTTCCCTCCGCCCCCAGACGCCGCTGCAGTGTCCGCGGGTGAAGCACCATCAGCGCCGCCACACGATCCAACGTGGCCGCGGCTGCAGGCAACGATCGCACGATCAACGCAGACACCGCGTCGTGGAATGCGACGTGCGCGTCCCTGCCCGCCATGAACCGGACAGCCAGGTCGTATGCAAGTGGATCCACTCGCGGTAAGTGCCGATGCATGATCCCGCGAGGGAAAGTCAATGAATTGCGTTCGCACCCGAAATCAACCGCACACCCGAAATAGTCCGTGTACGTGCGCATTTCCGAAATACGTGGATGCTGGAAAGAAATGTGCGTCGGATGGAAATCCCTGCCGGCCATCATTCTGAACGTCTGTAGCGTCACGCCCAACGCGAGTTCCACGACGTGTGCGCGATACGGCAACCGATGCAGGACGGTATCGACCCCGTAAGACACATCGACCTCGCCGACGGCGAGTTCGACGGCGATTGCAGGGCTGTACACGTGCGCATAACGCGCGACGCCCGCCAGCGCGTCACCGATCGTGTCCGCGCTGCGAGCCGCGATCGCGACGGGACCGAGTATGTCGGGATCCTGTCGGGAAGCGAGCCTGAGCGCGAAGTCCGGCACTCCCAGCTCTCTGGCACACAGGCCGAGCAGCGTCGAGAGCGCACTGAACGGCACGAAGTTGTCGTATGTCCCGATCACAGCGAGATCGATCCCGACGCGGTCGCAGAATTCGAACGGATCTCCCCCGCACTCCTCGATCAGCTCGGGCACCCGGCTGAGGGAAGACGCGCTGATCAAGTCCGCCATGTGTCGAAATGTAAAAAATATGGCGTGTGATGTCAATTTTTCGGCAGCAGTGGCCGTGATGATCGACACAAAGGGCTTGTTCACCGTCGAACGCCTCCAGGAGGTCAACCATGACGACACGCATCGACCGCGACACATTGTTCATCGATGGGCAATGGCGTGAACCGGACACCGGTAACCGCATCACCGCAGTTTCCCCGCTCACCGAACAGGAGATCGGCTCGTTTCCTGCTTCGTCGACAACCGATGTCGATGAGGCGATCAGGGCTGCCCGTAGGGCACTGCGGAGTGACGACTGGGCCGGTCTGTCCACGTCGGAACGGGCAGACGCAATCCGCCGGTTCGCGAACGAATTGGAGAGCAGAGCCGAGGACCGCGCTACGACGGTCACACTGCAGAACGGTATGCCGATCGACTTGGCACGGTTCGCCGAGGGCGCTGCGCCTGTTCAGTTGCTCCGCTATTACGCCGATCTGGCCGAATCGACTGCTGTCGAAGAGCGACGCGTCAGCCAGCCGATGCCCGGGACCACGATCGTCCGTCGAGAACCGGTCGGGGTCGTCGCAGCGATCGCCCCATGGAACTTTCCCGCCGTGCTGTCGATGTTCAAGATCGCGCCCGCCCTCGCTGCAGGCTGCACCGTCGTGTTGAAGCCGTCGCCGGAAACCACGCTCGACTCGTATGTTCTGGCCGAAGCTGCCATCCGATCAGGACTTCCCGCGGGTGTCGTCAACATCGTCACAGGCGGCGCCGACGTCGGACAGTACCTCGTTGCGCATCCCGGCGTGGACAAGGTTGCGTTCACCGGATCCACCGCAGCTGGGCGACACATCGGCCGGGTGTGCGGCGAATTGCTTCGCCCCGCAACACTCGAGCTCGGCGGTAAGTCGGCCGCCCTCGTACTCGACGACGCCGACGTCGAGAACACGGTCAGCGGGCTCGCGACGGCCTCACTGCTCAACAGCGGCCAGACGTGCTACATGTCGACTCGAATCCTTGTTCCGCGCGCGAAGAGTCATACATACATCGATGCGATCACCGCCATGGCGTCGGGACTGACCGTCGGCGATCCCATGGACCCCGCCACCTTCATCGGGCCACTGGTCAGTGCAACGCAACGGGACCGTGTCCTCGCGCTGATCGAGCAGGGCCGATCCGAGGGCGGCACCATCACCACCGGTGGCGGTCGGCCCGACGGTGTCGGGTATTTCGTCGAGCCGACCGTGTTCGCCGACGTCGAGAACACCAGCACGATTGCGCGACAGGAAGTTTTCGGACCAGTCCTCTCCGTCATCGCGTACGACGACCTCGACGACGCCATCGCCCTCGCCAACGATTCCGACTACGGCCTCGGTGGCACCGTGTGGACCTCCGACGAGGAACGCGGCATCGATGTCGCGAGACGCGTCGACACCGGCTCGTTCGGCGTCAACACCTTCAACCTCGACTGGGGCTCGCCTTTCGGCGGCGTCAAGGCCAGCGGGCTCGGACGTGAACTCGGCCCCGAAGGCCTCGCGTCGTACCAGCAGCTCAAGTCCATCTTTCTCGCAACCACGTAAGAAACGAGAGGCTATGTCCGAAGCAGGACTGGCCGGTGCCCGCGCACTGGCCGCGAACACACTGAAAATCGCCGAACAATTCGGCGAGGCCGAATGGAGGGCGGATACTGCCTGTCACGGCTGGCGGGTCCACGATCTGATCGGCCACATGGCATTTTTCTTCAACTTCATCGCCGACCCGAACCTCGTGTTCCCGCCCAACCCGAGCGGTAAGTCCGAGCGGCTCAACGATGCAGCCGTTCGCGAACGTGCCGACCTTCCTCACGATCAGATACTCGAGTACTACCGCGAGCAGTCGGAGGCAGGCCTGGCCACTCTCGAAGCACTTCAGGGACCTGAGCTTCGCAACAACGCTCTCGAGATGTTGGACCTCGGCACCTACGAGCTTCACCAGCTCAGTGACGCAGTGTCGTTCGATCACCTCGTTCATCTGACGTCGGACCTTCTCGCGCCGTTCGGGCCCCTCCGCCCAGGCGACGTCGATGTCGCGGCAGCAA
Source organism: Rhodococcus sp. Eu-32 (assembly GCF_003336925.1). NCBI lineage: Bacteria > Bacillati > Actinomycetota > Actinomycetes > Mycobacteriales > Nocardiaceae > Rhodococcus > Rhodococcus sp. Eu-32. Next base: position 151,005 of record NZ_QGNK01000009.1, read on the forward strand.
TCGATCCGGCGATCGATTGGATGATCGCAGGACTGCCTCAGATGTGCGGCAACGGCGTGGCGACTGCGTCGACATCACCTGTCGGACTTCGACTTACCGGTGCGACGAATCGCAGTTTCGTCCTGACGGTCGACCACGCCACCGTCGTCGTCACCGAAACCGACGACCTTCCCGACCACGTCGCCACCACGTCGGCAACCGACTTTCTACGCTGGGGCACAACCCGATCCGCGTGGCGCTCGGCCGTCGACATCTCCGGTGACCGAACAATAGTGGCGCCGGTACTCGACGCCATCGACATCGTGTAGTACGGACAAAGAAAGAGAACGAACATGTCGCAGCACCTGAAGGACAAAGTCATTCTGATCACCGGTGCGGGCGGAGGTTTCGGGCAGCTCATCGCCGAGAAGACCGCCGCACAGGGCGCAAAGGTCGTCGGCGTCGACATCAACGAACAGGGCCTGAAAACTGTCTTCGACGGCATCGCCGCACGAGGTCTCCAAGGAACCTACTCGGTCGCAGACGTCACCGACATGGAACAGGTAGTGGCGGCAGCGCAGCATGCAGTCACTACCTTCGGCGCGTTAGACGTACTCGTCAACAACGCGGGTGTCATGCCGCTGGCCTACTTCGCCGATCACGAACGCGCATGGCAGAAGTGGCACAAGGCGATCGACATCAACATCAAGGGTGTCGTCAACGGAATCTCCGCCGTCTACGACCAGATGATCGCCCAGGGGCGTGGCCAGGTCGTCAACATCTCCTCGATCTTCGGCAATGCAGGTATCGACGGTTCCGGTGTGTACAGCGCCACGAAGGCTGCCGTCACGACGATTTCGGATTCGCTGCGCATCGAGGCCAAGGGCAAGATCAAGGTCACGACGGTCAAACCGACCGGCGTCACTGGAACCAATCTCGCGAGCTGGATCGTCAACGAGAACGCGATCCTCGGACTCACCGGCCAGCGCGCGTCGACCTTCACCGAGAACATGGGCGCAGCGACCACCGGCACCCTGCGTCCTGAGCAGACCGATGTCGACAACATCGAATACTGGCTCATCAAGCCGGACGATCTCGCCGACGCCGTCGTACATGTGATCGATCAGCCCTGGGGCATCAGCATCAGTGACATCACCGTCCGCGCCAGCGGCGAGGACTATCTCTACTGACCGTTCTCGACCGGCGTCACGCCGTCACCGCTGCGTTCTCGAAAGCCGACACGGTCGATCGCAGCTCCGACGGCGTGGCGCCGTGCAGGATCACGCCGTCGACTCCGAGGTCGAATTGGTGCCGCACAAGGTCGGCACACCGTTCGACGGAACCTGTTGCAGCGCAATTCAACCAGTCGGCGGGAATCACCTTCGTCAGTTCGGCGAAGGTATCGGTATCCCCCACTGCATCGGCCCACCCGGGGAGGCTCCGAACCACGTCGGATCTACGGAATTCCTCGAGCTTGGCCCTGTCCCATCGATTGACCTCGACCAACAGATCACCGTAGACCTGCAGGTAAGTTGCGATTCGGCCGACGGTCTTCTTCAAGATCGTCTGCTCGTCGATCTCGTCGCTGACCGTGGCGTAGCAGGACCAGATCTCGACGCTGTTCGGATCACGTCCAGCCTGCTCCGCCGCGTCTCGTACCGTCTTCACCGATCGTTCGACGGTCTCGTCGGAGAAAAAGGTGTGCAGGACGACGATGTCGTATGCCCGACCTGCCATCGCTAGTGTCTTGTCGCCGAACGCCGTTGTCGCGAGCGGGATATGTTCGTCGAACGTAGGGTCCAGGGACAGGGCCGGGAACGTGCCGAGCGGGCCGTCGTAGTTCAGAATCTTCTCACCGCGCCACAAACGTCGCATGACGTGGGCAAATTCCTCGAGTTCGACAGTAGTGGTCTGCTTCAAGCCCATCGCCGCAATCTGCGGGCGCAGTCCACGGCCGACGCCGAGGGTGAAGCGGCCGCCGGTGAGTCGGTGCATCGTCGAACCGAATGCAGCAGCGATGGAAGGGTGACGGGTGCTGATGTTGGTGGCAGCCGTGGTGATTCCGATGGTGGACGTCACCGCGCCCGCCGCGCCGGACAGTGCGCAGGCCTCCTTGACGTTGAGCCGTTCGGAGATGAACGCCTGGCCGAGGCCCATGGCCTCGGCTTCCGCCAACTCGTCGAGCATGGCCCTGGGACTTTCGACGTGCCCGCCCAAGGTGTAGAACCCGAGCTGGTCGACGCGCGGCTCAGACATGGACTGCCCGCTCGGCGATGTCGACAATGCACGCCATCGCATTGTGATCACGGGCGTGCGCAAGGGAATTGGCGACCATGGAGACGAACAAGTCGTCTCCCCTGTCGGTGCGCACGACCAGCATGGCCGCGGCAACCCCGATGACGAAATTCTGGAACGTGCCGATCGGGTAATCGCGCACGAGGTCCTCGAAGGTGTAGCCGGTGACACCGAGAGACTGCAGTTCGTCGTGATAGGTCTTCAGCAACGCTGCCTCGTTCGCACGGCGGGCTTCCTGCCCAAGCGCGCCTCCGATGAAGTACGCCACATCGACGATACCTGGCCCGAATATCGCTGTCTGCCAATCCAACACCGCAAGTGGCACGTCACCACCTGCGGCATCGAACAGCACGTTGTCGGGCCGAAAATCACCGTGCTGGACGGTGAAGGGCACCGTGCGCAACGCAGCGTAGTAGTCACCGATGTGGTCGGTGAAGGTGCGTCCGAGCGCGAGATCGTCGGCGCTCAACTTCTCCCGGTATCTTTCCTCGAATCCACTCCACCACACGGGCATCATGTCGATGAACCTCGACCAGTACGTGCCGGAGATGTCGAGCCACGGGTTACCCTCGAGTTCGTCCGATCCCCAGAACGGAGCGTGAATGCGGGCCGCTTCGAGAACGGCCAACTGCGTCTCCCCGACGGTGCATCCCTTGATCTGGTCTCCTGGTCTCGCCGGGCTGAGATCCTCGAGCATCAGCACGAATTCCGTTCGATTGGAGTCGATCTCGGCGTGGTGACAGTGCGGCACGCGGACCTTCAGGCGAGGCGCGATGTCCTGATAGAACCGGACCTCTCGCAGGTAGTTCATCTCCGTGCGACCCGCGGACCTGCTCTGCTCGTTCTCGGAGCTGACCTTGAGCACGAACGACGTCGGGGCGTCGTTCGGTCCGGAGTAACTCGGTGTCACCTGGATGCTGTCGGCAACCTGACCGGTGCCGATGGGGCGTGCGACGACGTCGGTGACGGTCACCGTCCGATCCAGCATCCCGGTCTCGTGCAATACCTGGTCGATCCAACTCGGGCAGATATCCGATGCGTGCATATGGGTCCGCCTCCTAGAGAACCGTCACGGTTCCGGTCGTGCCGTCGACCTCGATCCGAGCGCCGTCGGGAATGCGAACGGTTGCGTCGGTTGCCGACACGATGCACGGGATACCGAGCTCGCGGCTGACGATTGCCGCGTGAGAGAACGGGGCACCGACGTCGACAACGACGGCCGCGGCGGTGACGAAGAGCGGGGTCCACGACGGATCGGTGATCGGCGCGACCAGAATGTCGCCGGCGTCGAGGGCCGACGGGTCGTCCGGCGAGGTCAGGACTCTGGCTCGGCCACGAGCAACGCCGGTGCAGCCGGAGACGCCGACGATCGAATCCCCCTGGTTCAAAGTGGGACTGCGCCGATCGGACCGCAGCGGCCATTCCTCGACGGGAGGTGCGGTTCCGTCGACCACGAACGGCGGCTGGCGGTCGAACAGATCCAGGTACGTCTTCTCACGGTCGGCAAGGGTGGCGGTGAGCGACGTCGGTTCGGCGAGATACGCATCGATCTCGTCCGCGAACAACATGAAGATGTGCTTTACCTCGCCCAGCGACCCGGACGCCACCCCGCGCTGACCGAGTTCCAATGCAGCCAAACGTATTTCGTGCATCAACATAGCCGCGGTCGTGCGGCCACGCTCGCGCCCTCGCATCCAGAGCGCTGCCGCGTTCAACACTGCCTCGAATTGCGCCGACGCTTCGGCATCGGCGGCCAGCGCCTCACGTACGACTGCCGATGCCGATTCACGCTGCGATGCACGCTCGGCCGTCTTGGCTTCGGGAGCCTCGGATTCGTCGACGTGACGCATGCGATCGATGGTGCCCAGAGCCAGAGCGGGGTTCACGCCCCACGTCGTAGCGCGGATCTCCCACTCGGCCGGGCCGCGGAAGTCCCAATCCGTCAGGAAATCTTCGAGTTCGCTGGTGAAGCCGACCACGTCGGGATCGTCGGAGGCGCCGAGTCGCTCGTACAGGCCCTCGACCCCGGCGTCGAACAACGCGGCGATCTGGGGCGCCTGCGCGAGACGGCCCAACTTCCACATCCTGATCGACGGCAAGGCAGAGTCGACGTTTCCGATGCCCGCGACCAAGGTGAGCGCCAGCTCTGGACGTCCGATCGCTTCCGTCAACTGCGCCATCGCACCGAGGCCGACGCCGGACTTCAGGCTGGCTTCGATGTGATGCTTGAAGAGTCGGCGGAGAGTGTTCTCGAAAGATCGCATACGCGCGAACAATTCGGAGTCCGAGAGCGCGGACAACTCCGGACGGTCCGCTCGAATCTGCTCGACTTCGACGCGATCGGCGTCATAGGCCGCGAGATCGGTGGCACCGAGCACCTGCTCCGCGAGCCACTGTCCGGCCTTGGCCTCGAACTCGGGATTCTCGTCGAAGTCGCGTCGTTCGCTCTCGTAGCTCGGAATGCCAGGCATGTCGCCGAAGTACTGCAGGTCGACGGCCTCGGCCGACATTCCCGGAACCCGGACGCCGAACAGGCGCATCAGCGACATGTTGATGTAGAGGTAACTGCCGAACGCCGGCAGGATGTTCATCGCGACGTTCTCGTCGTACAGGTCGGGCTCCCACACCCCGCAGGCCACGAACGCATCGCGCCATCCGGGTTCCAGACAGTGTTGAAATCCGACCGACGCGTTCAGTGGGCTTATGGGGTCCGGGAAAATCTCGCCGACGTTCGCCCGCGAGTACAGCGGGTAGATCTTGGATGTTGCGTCGTCGATCGGCCACTCGGCCATGTCGTACCTCTTTCGTTGAGAGGGCCGTCCGCGACAGGGATGCAAGGAGGCCATCGTCGAACCAGACGGTTAGCGAACTTCTGTTCACATTATTATGTGACTGCGATCACGGTGTCAAGCAAGACTTCTGAGTCAGGACGCCCGAGCTGACGCCCTCGGCCCGAGATTGCCTCGACTAGCTGGACAAAAGTGCGAACCTTGAGTCACTATCGGTGAGACGATGTCGGCACACCCACATCGGGGTGTGCGCGAAAGGGGTAGTGCGATGCGCATTTTGGTGACCAACGACGACGGAATCGATGCTCCCGGCCTTTCGGCCGTGGCGGCGGCCCTCGTCGCCTCAGGACACGACGTCGTAGTGGGGGCTCCGGCCTACGAAAGCAGTGGGAGCGGGACTTCGTTGGGAACGCTCGAACACGGCGCGATCATCCCCGTCGAGAATCGTCGACTTCCCGAGCTACCGCGCGTGGACGCGTTCGCATTCGACTGCCCACCCGCGTTCGCCGTACTCGCGTTCTGTGCAGGACAGTTCGGCCCCGCACCGGATCTCGTGGTCAGCGGAATCAACCCAGGCCACAACACCGGCCGATCGGTTCTGTTCTCCAGCACCGTAGGGGCCGTACTGACCGCTCGAATCGCAGGTATCGGCGGTGTCGCCATCAGCTGCGGGTTTCCGCCGTCACATCGTTTCGACACGGCAGCCGAGGTCACCACACGCATCGTTCGATGGATGGACGACCACGGTGCCCTCGGTCTGACACTGAACGTCAACGTGCCGGATCTGGACTTCGACCAGCTCGGAGGTGTACGCGTCAGCACCCTTGGGGCAAGAAGCCTGCTCGGCCTGCGAATGACGAGGGTGGACGGCGGCGTCGAGCTGCGTCGGTACGACAACATTGCCGGGTTGGGTACGGGAACCGACGCGGCGACCGTGCTCGCGGGAGCCGTCGCCGTCACCGCTCTGACGACGGTGGATTCCGACAGGTCCACCATCGCAGCAACATTGGCCGATGTCGGGGATGCGCTGAATCCCGCTGGGGCCGTTCGCATGTGACGGGAGGGCGCACCTCTCGCTGTGCGCCCTCCCGCCAGAACCCGCGGAGCAGCTACTCGTCGTGCTCGCCGCGAGCCCGCCCCGACACCAGGAGCAGATCTTGGTGCAGTTCCATCCAGATGTCGTGATAGCTGTCGTTCATGGGCCGCGCGAACGCGCCGCGGTCACCGCCGCGAATACGCTCCAACGCCGCAGTCAACCGTGGCCCGTACAGAGACATTCGCGAATCCTCCGCGCCCAACGGAACCAGTAACGCCGCGAGCTCATCGTGCACCAGGGCCAGGTCCTCGATGACGCCTGCGTCGTACTCCGGATCCGCATGATCGTTGGGCGTGACTTCGTCCCGCATCTGCCAAGCGCTGCAGATCTTCTTGAACCTTCTGTTCAAGGGAAGAAAAGCTTCGTAGAAGTCGTTCACGGCCGGCCCCGGCGTCATCAAGGCCAGCAAGTCCGCGTGCTTCTCCTTGCCCACGGGGGTCAGCATGCTTCCGCTCATCCGACCCTCGCGCCGCACGACGAGATGCTCGGCGACGAGCGGCTTCAACCTCGAATGCAGGTCTTCCGGCGACATTCCGACCATGGCAGCGAGGACCGGATCGGTTGCCAATCCTTTGACGCGGATCGAATGCAGAATCGAGAATGATTCCTGAGCAGTGGGTGTCATGACTGTCCTCCTGAGTGAGCGAATGCATCTTTCAGTGCGCGCTTGTTCAATTTTCCGGTAGGCAACCGAGGAAGGCACGAGGTGAACTCGACCTCCCGCGGAGCTTTGAAGTGCGCGAGGCGATCTCGACAGAACTCGATCAGCTCTGCTGCAGTGATCGACGGCTCCCGCAGTTCGACGACAGCCTTGACCCGCTCCCCGAATTCGGCGTCGGGCACCCCGAATACGGCAGCATCGAGTACGCCAGGATGCGCGATCAAAGTTTCTTCGATCTCGTCGGGATAGATGTTGACCCCACCCGAGATGATCATGTAGCCGGTCCGGCCGACGAGATAGAGGTAGCCGTCGTCGTCGAGGTAGCCGAGGTCACCCATCTGCTTCCATCCGTTGACGTCTCCCGCGTTCCTATAGCTCGGCGCCGCAGTGGATTCGAACCACACTGTTCCGACGGTCCTCGATGGAACCTCGGCGCCCTCGGCGTCGGTGATGTGGACGACTGTGGGCCCCAGCGGTTTACCGACCGACCCCGGGCGCAAACGCGCCTCCGACGGCGCGATGTAGGTGTGTCCGTATCCCTCCGAAGCACCGTAGTACTCGTGTAGAACGGGCCCCCACCACGAATCGATCCGCGTTTTGATGTCGACCGAACACGGCGCCCCCGAGGTGAAGGCAACCCGGTGTGCCGCGCCCGTGAACTGCTGCTTGTCCGCAACATTCAACAACCGCACGAGCATCGTCGGCACCCATTGAGAATGGGTCACTCGGTACGTGTCGATTGCGCGCAGGGCAGCCTCGGCATCGAACTTCTCCATGCACACGACGGTTCCGCCCACCGCGAGCGTGATCAGCTGGAAAGTGAACGGCGCCGCATGATAGTTCGGCGCCGGTGACAGGAGGACGGTGTCGGCGTCGATGCCGAGCTTGTCGACCAGACCCGCGTGTCGCGGCGGCGCATCCTCGGGATGGACTCCGAGCAAGGCTTGACGAAACGCCTTCGGCCGTCCCGTCGTTCCGCCGCTGAACAACACTCGCGCGCCCAGTAGTTCACCGTCGACCGGGTTGTCGGGCAGGCTCTTCACCGCCGTGGCGAGGTACTCGAACCCGGCCACACCGTCGTCGACACTCTGTAACAACGGGTCATGTCCGACGGATTCGGTGGCCTGACGCACGACAGACGCCAGCTTCGCGCTCGTGACGACTACTGCAGGCTCGCACTCGGCCACGAGTGCTGTCAGTTCCGATGGCTGCAGATGCCAGTTCACCGGGGTCACGTACAACCCGGTGCGCATTCCGGCGGCGACTACCACCGGCCACTCGATGTTGTTCTCCATCGCGATCACCACGGTATCGCCGCTGCCGACACCATGCTCGCGCCACCGATGGGCGAGCTGATTGGATCTGCGGTCCAGCTCGCCGTACGTCAGGGATGCGCCTGACTCCGCCATCACGTATGCGACGGCGTCCGGCCTGCTCCTGGCAATTTTCGGTGGGTACACCTGCAACCTCGTTTGCGAATTGTCGGTCACTAATGCCCATCAGCTAACCGCACGCCACATTTTTGCACAAGATGTGGTTCACACCACTCCAGTTGTATGGTTTAGTGAAACACGAGTCGCAAACCAGTTCTGCACGGGAGGACACGATGACGATTACGGATGACGTCGACCTGATGGACCTTCGTCCGTTCGCGGATGGATCCGATCACCGGGTGTTCGCGCATCTGCGCAATACGGATCCTCTGCACTGGAATCCCGAACAGAACGGTCCTGGCTTCTGGTCGGTCACGCGATACGACGACGTCAAGACCGTGGCATCGTCCTACGAAAGCTTCTCCGTCACAGACGGCACGCAGATTGCGAGCAGGCGCGCCGAGGGAGAGGGCGCCCGGAGCATCCATCACGTCGACCCGCCCGAGCACGGACCGTTACGCGGAATCGTCACCCCACACGTGCGACCGGTGAAGATCAAGTCGCTGGAGAAGGACGTCGCGGCCGTGATCGACTCGCTGCTCGACACCGCCGTCGATGCCGGGGAGGTCGATCTGGTCGCGACCATCACGTCGCAGCTGCCGCTGGTCATGATCGGACGTCTGCTGGGTGCACCCCTCGAGGATTGCCCGAATCTGTTGAAGTGGACCAATCAGATGGCCAGCGAGGACCCCGACTACTCGGAGGGGCCGGAGACCGCGGTGAAGGCGCGCGACGAGGTGTTCGGGTACTTCCGCGGCCTCGAGAAATTGCGACGGCAGTGCCCCGCGGACGATCTGATCAGCGTTCTCACCGCCGCAGAATTGGACGGAAAGCCCTTGGCGCGTGGATATCTGGATGCTTACTACCTCATCCTCATGGTCGCCGGAAACGAAACCACTCGAAACCTGTTGTCCGGTGGAGTTCAGTTGTTGCACGAACACCCCAAGTGGTGGCAGTACATGCGCGACAATCCGGCGAAGATCCGCGTCGTCGTCGAGGAGATGGTGCGAATGACCTCGCCGGTACTGTCGATGCGCCGCACCGCAACACGCGACATCGACATGCACGACAAGACCATCCGCAAGGGCGACAAGGTGGTCATGTGGTTCTGTTCCGCCAACCGCGACGAGCGAGTGTTCGACAACCCCGAAGAATTCCGCGGCGACCGTTTCCCCAACGAACACGTCGGGTTCGGCTGGGGTGCCCACGCGTGTCTCGGCGCCAATCTTGCACGACTCGAAGCGAAATTGTTCTTCACTCGGATCGTCGAACGCGGTCTTCGCATGGACGTCACAGGTGACGTCGATCGATTGCAGAGCAACTTCTTCCGAGGAATCAAGACCCTCCCCGTGACTGTGAACCGGGCCGATGCCTGAGCACGCGGTGTCGTTGGTCGGCGGAACTGCCACGCGGTCGGGTGCACCCATCGACGTGATCGACCCCTTCACCGGCACGTCGATCGGGTTCACCCACGAGTCCGGTTCCGAGACAGTCGATCTGGCCGTACAGTCCGCAGAGCACGCGTTTCACGACTGGTCACGCACAACGATCGAGGAGCGTGCGGCAGTGCTCGAACGAGCGGCCGACCTGCTCGACGAACACGCCGCCGACATCGCCGGCACCGTCACCCGAGAGATGGGCATGCCCATCCGGTTGTCCACGGTGACACAAGCGGAGCTGCCGGCGTCGGTGCTGCGCGCGACAGCCGCTATCGCACGTTCGTTCCCGTGGGTCGAGTCGATCGACGGTGCCCAGTTGCGCCGTCGCGCAAGCGGTGTCGTCGGTGCCATCACACCATGGAACATGCCTGTTCACCAGATCGTCGCCAAGGTATCGGCGGCGTTGGGTGCCGGCTGCACCGTCGTACTGAAGCCGTCCGAGGCCACACCGTTCGACGCGGTGAGCGTGGCGCAGATTTTTCTCGACGCCGGTCTCCCGCCGGGGGCATTCAGCGTCGTACAAGGAACAGGGCGTGTCACGGGTGCCGCCCTCGCCGGGCATCCACGCATCGCGCATGTGTCGTTCACCGGAAGTGTCGACGCCGGACGCACCGTCGCCGCTCTCGCGGCCGGCACGTTGGCACGCACGACGTTGGAACTCGGAGGGAAGTCACCTGCGGTTATCCTTCCTGACGCCGATTTCGATGCGGCTGTCCCCGGCGCCCTCGGAAATGCGTTGGTCAACTCCGGTCAGGCCTGCAACGCACCGACGCGGATGGTGATACCGGCCGAATCTGCTGCCGAGATCGAGCAGAGGATCGCCGAGATGTCGATCGTCCTCGGCGATCCGTCCGACCCGGCCACGACGCACGGTCCCCTTGCCTCCGAGAGACAGCTCGCCCGGGTGGTCGACTACGCCCAGTCCGCGATCGCCGACGGTGGACGCCTCGTGATCGGTACCGGCAAGCCGGAAGCCGGCTGTTTCATGGCTCCGACCGTCATCGCCGATCTGCCTCCGACCTCGCGTGCCGTGCGCGAGGAGATCTTCGGCCCGGTCGTCGTCCTGCAGACCTATCGCGACGTGGAAGAGGCCGTCGCCATCGCAAACGACAGCGACTACGGGTTGTCCGCCGAAGTCTGGGGCAGCCCGACCGAGGCCGAGGCTGTGGCGTCGAAACTACACGTGGGACAGGTGAAGTTGAACGGGGTGAAGACCAGGAGCCGGCCCGCTGTTCCGTTCGGCGGAGTGAAACTGTCCGGGTACGGCCGAGAACTCGGTGCGCTCGGTTTCGCGGAGTTCACCGACGTGACGGCGGTGATGGCATGACACTCGTCGTGACGGGCGCGGCGTCGGGCATCGGTTTGGCACTGGTTCGACGAGCACTGCGAGCCGGCTCGGACGTGTGGGCGGTGGACCGCAACCCCTGCCCGGAGCCGGGCGCGCGAACCGTACTGTGCGATCTCTCGAGTCCTGGCGATATTGCGTCGATCGAACTACCCGACGATATCGACATGCTCGCCAATGTCGCAGGGGTTCCTGGAACCGCGTCACCCGAACTCGTGCTGGCCGTCAACACACTCGGAATGCGTCTTCTGACGGCACGGTGCCTCGAAACCATGACTGCAGGCTCCCGGATCGTCAACGTCGCATCCGTGGCCGCACACCGGAACACACTCGCACTGCCCGACATCGCGACACTGCTCGAGGTGTCCGATCGAACCGAGCTCCGCGCATGGCTCGACACTCACTCTCTCGACGGCCCTGCAGCCTACGACACCTCCAAACGCGCGGTCCTGGAGTGGACGTCGTCCCTTGCCACCTACCTGATCCCCCGGAGCATCGGCGCCGTCTCGGTCAGCCCTGGCCCCACCCAAACTCCGATCCTCGCCGATTTCACGACGAGTATGGGGGCCGCCTCGATGGACAGGTCGGTGGCCGCCGTCGGTCGACACGGAACGGCGGACGAGGTCGCCGCCGTCGTCGAGTTCTTCCTGTCTCCCGCCGCGTCGTGGAGCAACGGCATCGACGTTCCTGTCGAAGGCGGACTGCTCGCGACACGCTCTGCACTGCTGCCCGATCCGCTGAACCTTTCGAAAGGACTCGTTCCATGAGCCTGCCGACCATCGTCGACCTGAACGGTACCGAGCCCGGCAGCCGCGAGCTGCTCGGCGGAAAGGCATACAGCGTCAACAAGATGCGTGCCCTCGGTCTCCCGGTACCGCCCGCATTTGCGCTGACCACTCCCCTCTGCGCTCGGTATTACGAGAACGGCGGCACCTTGACGGACGAGCTGTGGACCGAGGTGCTCGAACACCTCGCACGGCTCGAACACGAGACCGGCCGCAGGTTCGGCGTCGGACCGTTTCCGCTACTCGTCTCGGTTCGTTCGGGTGCAGCCCAGTCCATGCCGGGAATGATGGACACGGTGCTCAATCTCGGCCTCACCGAATCGCTGCGCGACGAACTGGCAACGGCGACAGGCGACGACGCCTGGGCACAGAACACGTGGAATCGGTTCTGCGAGAGCTACACCTCCGTCGTCGGGCCTGTGCCGTCAGATCCGTACGAGCAGCTGCGCGGTGCCATCGGTGCGGTGTTCGACTCGTGGAACAACGAGCGTGTAGCCGCTTATCGTGCCCGCCACGGCCTCGGCGCGGGAACCGGCACGGCAGTGACGGTGCAGGCCATGGTCTTCGGCAACCGCGACGCCGAATCGGGTACAGGCGTTCTGTTCAGCCGCAACCCGAGCTCGGGGGAGAACGCTTTGTTCGGCGAATGGCTCGCGCAAGCGCAGGGTGAGGACGTCGTGTCCGGTGAGCGCACCCCGTCGCCTCTTGCACACCTGAAGACGACGCTCCCGCACCATTATTCGGAGTTGGCGCGGATTGCCGAAGTACTCGAACTGGACCACCGGGACCTCGTCGATATCGAGTTCACGATCGAAGCCGACACGCTGTACGTGCTGCAGTGCCGAAAGGGCAAGCGTTCGGCTGCGGCTGCCGTGCAAGTCGCTGTCGACCTCGCACACGCCGGCGTGATCTCGAAATCCGAAGCGATCGAACGTGTCTCGGCCGAACAAATCCGATCGCTGGAAACCAGCGGCGGCGTCACTGCGGGCGCACCGGTTGTCGCCCAGGGCAATGGGGCGAGCCCCGGTATCGCCGCCGGAATCGCCGTCACCGACACCGACGAAGCTCAGAATCTGGCCGCGGAGGGGACCTCAGTGGTGTTGGTCCGTCCGTCGACCGCACCCGACGACGTTCCGGCCATGTTCGAATCCGTCGCCGTCGTCACCGAAGTGGGTGGTTCGACGTCGCACGCGGCGCTCGTCTGCCGAGAGATCGGTCTCCCCTGCGTCGTCGGTTGCGGGCCAGGCACCGTTGCTGCACTACAGGGTCGGACGATCACAGTCGACGGTGCGTCGGGGAAGATCTACGAGGGGAACGTCCTCCAAACAGGCCACCGCACACACGCGTCGCTCGCAGAGTTGCTGACCTGGCTGCCCGACCCTCTCCCGGCCGACCACCACTTGGCGTCGGTGACCCGTCGACCACTCGAAAGCGCCTGAGACATGACAGAGAATGCGGCCACCACCGGAATCGATGCCGAGTTCACGCGCGCCGGCCTGGTGGAAAACACCGTCACCTCACCGAAACGCGCGAATCGACGCGGCGAACAGACCCGCGACAAGATCGTCGCCGCCGCGACCGAATGCTTCACGGAGTACGGATACACGAGAACTCGAATCTCCGACATCACCCACCGAGCGGACACCGCCCAGGGCAATTTCTACCGGCATTTCGCCGGTTTGGACGACGTGTTCCTCGCCGCCCTGCGGCCGGCATTGGAGGAACTCTCGAACTCACGAGGTCGTCCCGATCGAGCGCACGGCGAGCTGGCGTCGCTCATCGAGGTCAACACGACGTATCTGCAAACCTATGCGCGCCACCGCCACATGCTGCGCCTGCTGCGCGAGGCGGCTGCCGCGAGCGCGAACGAGGGGTTTCAGCAACTGTGGCTGAACCTACGTTCGGACTACGTCGCGCGCACCCGACGATGGCTCGAACGACTGGCCGAGGCAGGAGTCGTCGAGGACCGCGATTTCGAACTCCTTGCCGAAACCCTCGGATGTATGACCGAGCAACTGGCCTATGTGCACATCGGCCTGCCCGCGAGCACACCGAAACGAGAACGCATAGACGAACTCGGCAAGATTCTGGGCGAGGTGTGGCACCAGTCCCTGCCACTCAAGGTGGCCGCACCATGACACTCGTCGAAACGCGACTACTCGGGGTCGATCTTGAAATCCGCGACGTCGTGCAGGAAACACAGGACGCCGTGTCGATCGTGTTCGACGCCGACCTCCCCTACAAGCCAGGACAATTCCTTACTCTTCGCATCCCGAGCGAGCAGACCGGATTCGTGGCGCGGTGCTATTCGTTGGCGAGCTCACCGGCGACCGGATCCACACTCGAGGTGACCGTCAAGCGCACCCGTGCCGGGTACGGCTCGAATTGGTTGTGCGACAACGCGAAGGCAGGGATGACGTTACGCGTGCTTCCGCCTAGCGGAACCTTCACCCCGGACTCGTTCGATCACGACCTCGTCCTGTTCGCTGGAGGAAGCGGCATCACACCCATCATGTCGATACTGCGCACTGCCCTCGCGACGTCGGACGCACACGTCGCAGTGTTCTACGCCAACCGGGACCGTGAATCCGTCATCTTCGACCACGAACTCGAGCGTCTCGAGTCGCGGCACCCGGATCGTTTGCGGGTCGAGCACTGGCTCGAGAGCGACCGCGGGATCCCCTCCCCCGCAGGTTTACTCGACTTCGCGTCATCGACGACCGATCGGCACGCGTTCATCTGCGGCCCCGGCCCATTCATGTCCGCCGTGGAAGATGTTCTGCAAGAGTTGGGCGTCCCGAATGGGAACGTGCACGTCGAAAGGTTCGCCTCACTGTCCGGCGACCCGTTCACCCTTGCCATCGATACTCCGCAGACCGAGAGTTCGTCCACGGTGTCGGTGGAATTGGACGGCGAACAGCACACGCTGGCCTGGCCCAGCGAATCGACGTTGATCGACGTCCTGATCACGGCAGGCGTCGATGCCCCGTACTCCTGCCGTGAGGGTGAATGCGGGTCGTGCGCGTGCATCCTGCGGCGGGGAACGGTAGACCCGGGCACCAATTCTGCGCTCACGCCGGAAGATGTGGACGACGGCTACATCCTGGCCTGTCAGGCCAAGCCGACCAGCCCGAACCTGGAGGTGGAGTTCTAGCCAACGACATTTCGTACACCGTACGGTACGATGCGTCGGCACAGTCCGGCGAAAGGTGAGCATCGTCCATGACCATGACCGAAGCCCTGTCCACGATCATTGTCCGAGGCGCACGGGAGAACAATCTCCACGACGTCGATCTCGATCTACCCAAGCACTCGTTGATCGTCTTCGCCGGAGTGTCCGGCTCCGGTAAGTCCTCGCTCGTGTTCGACACGATCGCCGCCGAAGCGCAACGTCAGATCAACTCGACGTTCACCGCGTTCGCGCAGACATTCCTACCGTCGTACGGTAGGCCGGACGCCGACCTCATCGCCAATCTGTCCGCCGTCGTCATCGTCGACCAGAAGCGTTTGTTCGGTGGCCCACGCTCGACCGTCGGCACCATCACCGACATCGGCGACTGGCTTCGCATGCTGTGGTCGCGCGGGGTGCAACCGTCGATCGGATACGCCAACGCCTTCTCCTTCAACGACCCGGCGGGCATGTGCCCCGAATGCGAAGGACTCGGCGAGGCCAAGGTGATCGATCTCGCCGAGCTGGTCGACGAATCGAAATCGTTGCGCGAGGGGCCGTTCAAGCACCCGGACTTCGAGCCCGGCAAGTGGCCGTACCGCGTGTTCGCCGACTCCGGATTCTTCGACCTCGACGTTCCGATCGAGCAGTATTCGGCACGAGAACGACACCTGTTCTTCGACGCCCAGCCAGGCGAGGTGACGGTTCCGAATCCCGACGCCGTCATGAAGAGTTACGAAGGCATCATCTCTCGCTTCCGGCGCAGCTACCTGTCGAAGGATGCCGATGCACTCAAGGGCAAGGCCAAAGCCGCCTTCGAACGCATCGTCACACGTGGAATCTGCGACGCGTGCGGCGGCACCCGCTACAACGACACCATTCGCGGTGCGACGCTGGAAGGACTGTCGCTTCCCGACGCGTTCGCCATGCAGGTGTCCGACCTCGCCGAACGTCTCGACGGCTGGAGCTTGAAGGGTCTCGACGGCCCTCGGCAGGAAATCGTGCTGCAGCTTCGTCGTCTTGTCGACCTCGGTCTCGGCTACCTCAGCCTCGACCGCGCGACGTCGTCGCTGTCCGGCGGTGAATCGCAGCGCATCAAGATGGTGCGTCACCTCGGCTCGACGCTCAACGACATGCTGTACGTGTTCGACGAACCCACCACAGGCCTTCACCCGCGCGACGTCCACCGCCTGAACGACATGCTGCTCGCGTTGCGGGACAAGGGAAACACGGTCCTGGTCGTCGAACACGATCCCGAAGTGATGGCCATCGCCGACCGAATCGTCGAAATCGGCCCGGGCGCAGGCAAAGCAGGCGGAACCGTCGTCTTCGAGGGAACGTACGACGAGCTGCGGTCCGCCGACACCCGGACCGGAACCGCCCTGCGACGAGAAGGCGCGACGACGCAGCCTCCGCGCACCGCAACGAGTTTCGTGTCCATCGCGAACGCGACGACACACAACCTTCGCGACGTCAGCGTCGACATTCCACTCGGGGTCCTGACTGCAGTCACCGGCGTGGCCGGATCGGGTAAGTCGAGTCTGATTCACGGACACCTGCGTTCGGTCGCGGAGGATGCCGTCATCATCGACCAAGCACCCATCCGCGGCTCCCGTCGTTCCTCCCCCGCCACCTACACCGGCCTGCTCGATCCGATCCGCGCATACTTCGCGAAGAAGACCGGCCAGCCCGCGTCGTTGTTCTCCCCCAACTCCGACGGCGCGTGCCCCGATTGCCAGGGCAGCGGCATCATCTTCACCGATCTCGGGTTCACCGATCCCGTGACGAGCATGTGTGAAACGTGTCAGGGCAGGCGATTTCGATCGGGCGCGATCAAGCACACCGTCGACGGCGTGAGCATCGCAGACATCTTCGAGATGTCCGTCGAGGATGCGCAGGACTTCTTCGAGGTCAAGAAGATACGCGACATTCTGCATCGCTGCTCCGACGTCGGACTCGGGTATCTGTCTCTCGGACAGAACCTTTCGTCCCTGTCGGGTGGCGAGCGTCAGCGACTCAAGCTCGCGACGGAGTTGGTGGGCTCGTCGCCGATCCTCGTTCTCGACGAACCCACGACCGGACTGCACCCGTCGGACGTATCGAAGTTGATCGCATTGCTGTCCGGGATGGTCGACGAGGGTCGCACCGTCATCGTGATCGAACACAACCTCGACGTCGTCGCGGCTGCGGACTGGGTGATCGACCTCGGGCCCGACGGCGGACACAACGGTGGCGAGATCGTGTTCACCGGTACGGTCGACGCGCTGGTGAAGTCCGATACACACACCGGCGTCTATTTGGCGAAGAGTCTGGGCCGCTAGCTTACCTACAGGTAAGTTCGAGCAGCATGAGCCTGACTGAGATCGCACGTGCCGCCTACACGACGCTCGAACCCTTTCACGTGTCGGCTTACTTCAACCCCCAGGTAAGGGAGGCGGGTGACGAACTGGGACTCGACGGGCACGCCTGGTACGTCGGTGCCCGAGCAGCACCGATGGGTGAGACCGCCGCCAGTGTCGTCGCGGCGGCGTTCTACAACTTCAACCCCTCCATGATCGAGAAAGCCTGGCCTGCTGCCGTCGGCGCCGGGTTGGACAGGGTGTCGGATCGACGGTGGGCGATGCTCGACTCGGTCCTCGGTGATGCACTGGGTTCTCGTACTGGCGACTCCGAACTGGTCGAGGTTGCGAAGCGGCTCAGGCACATCGGCGACACCGCGGTGTTCGCCGGCCGTCCACTCGCCGCCGCCTGGCATTCGGCGACCGCACCGGACGCGCCGCACCTTGCGTTGTGGCATGCGATCACCGTCATCCGGGAGTGGCGCGGTGACGGCCACATCGCAGCACTGGTCGACGCGCAGCTGGACCCGACCGAGGCCGTCGTCTTCCACGAAGCTTTCCACCCCGAACCGAAGGCCCGACGCGTCCTCGGAAAGCGGATCACCCAGTTGACTCGCCAATGGTCGGACGAGGAATGGGACGCCGCATTCGATCGCCTCGCCACGCGAAACCTGCTGATGCGCACCGACGCAGGCGAAGCATTGACCGACGACGGCGTCGCACTCGATGCGCACATCGAGGCCAGGACCGATGCACTGGCGTCGGGCATCTGGCGCGACGTGCCCGATGCCGAGGACCTGATCATCCGTGTGCGGCCCTACGTCAAGGCCGTGATCGACGCGGGCATCCTGCCGGGAACGAAGAAGCGCTGACGGGTGGGCATGGTGTACCAGTTACGGTCGGTCGGGTGCGGGAGATCCCGTCCGTCGAGTGACAAAAGTGGTACACCATGCCCACCGAGGTCACTCCGCCCGGCGGTAAGCCTCTTGCACGACATGCTCGGCGATTGCGAGCGACGAGGTAGCGCCCGGCGACGGCGCGTTGCGTACGTGGAGGATCCGCGCGCTACCGGTGATGACGAAGTCGTCCTCGAGGCTGCCGTCGCGGTTCATCGCCTGCGCACGAATGCCGCGAGGGCCGCGTCGGACATCCTCGACGGAGATGGCGGGGACGTATCGACGCGCTTGTTCGACGAAAACTCGTGTGCTCAGCGCAGTTCGGGTCTCGCGTACTGCGGCTGGGATGTTGCGCGCGGCGAATCTCCAGAACCCGGGGAAGCCGATGGCGTCGGCCACGTCCTTCGGCGACAGCGTCCGACGGTCGTAGGATTCGCGACCGAGTGACAGAAAAGCGTTGGGCCCCAACGTCACATCGCCCTGAATCGTCTTGCTGACATGCACGCCGAGGAACGGGTACTTCGGGTCCGGCACCGGATAGATCAACCCGTTCACCAACGCCGACTTCTCGGGTGACAGCAGGAAGTAATCGCCGTAGAACGGCACGATCTTCGGAAACGACGACTCCCCTGCTGTCACGGCGAGGCGGTCCGACTGCAGACCAGCGCATGCGATGACCCGGTCGAATCGGTCTGCACCAGAGCGGGTCTGAACGTCTACGCCACCGGACCGCTCGGCCAGATCCGTCACTGCGGTACGCAGCAGGATCTGCCCGCCGAACGCCGTGATGTCCTCGGCGAGCGCGCGCGTCATGCCCGGATAGTCGACGATCGCCGTTTCCGGGGAATGCAGCGCCTTACGACCGCGGGCGTGCGGTTCGATCGCGCGTATGTCCTCCGCTTCGATCAGCTTGACGCCGGGAACACCGTTGGCCAGCGCTCGCTCGTGGATGGCGTCGAGGCGCCGGCATTCGTCCTCGGTGTGCGCGACGACGATCTTGCCGCACTTGTCGAACGCCACGCCCTTCTCGGCAAGGAATTCTTCGAGCAGCGAAACGCCGCGGCGGCACAGCCTCGCCTTGAGGCTGCCCGGCTCGTAATAGAGGCCCGCGTGCACGACGCCGCTGTTGTGACCGGTCTGGTGCGCTCCGACGAAGGCCTCTTTCTCGAAGACGGTCACCTCGACGCCCCTCGACCTCATCAGCTCCCGAGCAACCGCAAGCCCGATGATTCCGCCCCCGACAACCGCAACCTTGCTTCGCGCCACGTCCCCACCTCGCGTCGATGCTCCGATGACCGGGCCATTCTCACACGGGCCGCGGCGTGTAGAAGTTTTTTTCTGTCGGCGGGAATTGATACCTTGTCGAGCACGTTAGTTGAGTCGAAGACGCTCAAGCTTCCGTAGGAGGAACACGAATGCCGGCATACCTGGGGCCCGAAGGCCCTCGTCGCATCGATATCAGCCGTCTGATGAGCAGGTCCACCCAGTCGCTCATCGGCGACGCGGCCACGTTCGCTGCCGGACGCGGCGACGCCGAACTCGATGCGTTGCACGTGCTGCACGTCATGGCACAGAACGATCCCACCCGCAGCCTCATGCAGCGCGCAGGTGTCCAATCACCCGCCGTCGTCGACGCGGTGGAGTTGCGACTGCCGCAAGGCGGCGGCTCGGTGAATGCCACCGCCCTGAGCAGCACGTTGAAGACCGCGATCCTCGAGGCGCACCACATCGCGCAGTCGCTCGGATCGACGTACATCGACCCCGAACACCTGTTCCTGGCGTTCGCCGCCGATCAGGATCACATCGCCGGTCGCCTGCTGGCGTCGGAAGGAATCACCCCCGAGGGGCTGCAGACCGCGCTCAAGGGCGGAACGGTCGAACCCGCGTCGAATTCCGAGACGCCGACGCTCGACAAGTACGGCGTCGACCTGACCGAACGTGCCCGACAGGGCGGTGTCGACCCGGTCATCGGCCGTACCGACGAAATCCAACAGACCATCGAGATCCTGTCACGTCGCACCAAGAACAACCCGGTGCTCGTCGGTGAGGCAGGCGTCGGCAAGACCGCCGTCGTCGAGGGCCTCGCGCAGCGCATCGTCGACGGCGACGTGCCCGAGCGCCTGCAGGGCAAGCGCATCGTTCAGCTCGATCTGTCGTCCATGGTCGCCGGTACGCGCTACCGCGGCGACTTCGAAGAGCGGCTGACCAAGGTGATCGACGAGATCTCCGCACACAAGGACGAACTCGTCATCTTCATCGACGAGGTTCACACCCTCGCGGGTGCAGGCGGCGGCGCCGACGGCGCCATGGATGCCGGAAACATCCTCAAACCCAAGCTCGCTCGCGGCGAACTGCATATCGTCGGTGCCACCACACTCGACGAGTACCGCACCAACATCGAGAAGGACCCCGCTCTCGAGCGTCGGTTCCAGCCCGTGACAGTGCCCGAACCGAGCGTCGACGACGCCAAGGCCATTCTCACCGGGCTGCGTAGCCGGTACGAGGAGCACCACGGTGTTCGATACACCGACGACGCGATTGCCGCTGCCGTCGACCTGTCCGATCGCTACATCGGCGACCGGTTCCTGCCCGACAAGGCGATCGACCTGATCGACCAGGCCGGCGCCCGTAAGCAGCTGACCCGTCCGGTCGTCGACAGTGCAGCGATCGAAAAGCAGCTCGCCGCACTGGAAGTCGAGAAGGAACAGGTCATCGCTCGCGAGGACTACGAGCGTGCGTCGCAGATCAGGGACGAGGTATCAACGCTGCAGGGGCGCCTGAACGGAACGGTTGCCGACGCTCCCGACGTGACCGCCGAGGACATCGCCGACGTCGTTTCACGTGCAACCGGCATCCCCGCCAGCCAGATGACGCAGGAGGAGAAGGAACGTCTGCGTCGCCTGGAAGCGGAACTGCACGAACGCGTCGTCGGACAGGACGAAGCAGTGAAGGCCATCGCCCGTGCGGTGCGTCGTAGCCGGACCGGTATGAGTGATCCGGATCGCCCCGTCGGCAGCTTCCTGTTCCTCGGTCCAACCGGTGTCGGCAAGACCGAGCTCGCGAAGGCGCTGGCTGCGTCGTTGTTCGGCGACGAGAAGAAGATGCTGCGCCTCGACATGAGCGAGTTCGGCGAACGGCACACCGTGAGCCGTCTCGTCGGTGCGCCTCCCGGATACGTCGGTTACGGCGAGGCGGGTCAGCTGACCGAGCAGGTTCGACGCAACCCGTACTCGGTGGTGCTGCTCGACGAGATCGAGAAGGCACACCCCGACGTCTTCGACACGCTGCTACAGGTGCTCGACGACGGCAGGCTCACCGACGGGCAGGGCCGCACGGTCAACTTCCGCAACACCGTGGTGATCATGACGAGCAACCTCGGCTCGGACATCATCTCCAGCAAGTCCGGTGGTCTGGGGTTCACGACGGGCGAGCAGGACGAGAAGCCTCTGCGCGACCGGGTGATGGGTCGGCTGCGTGAGTCGATGCGGCCGGAATTCCTCAACCGCATCGACGAGATCGTGGTCTTCCGCAAGCTCGACACCGACCAACTGCACCGGATCACCGACCTCATGCTGGAGGAGAGCCGGGAACGGTTGTCGGCCAAGGGCATCGAGATAACCTTCAGCGATTCAGCGGTCGACTGGTTGGCACGGAACGGGCATCAGCCCGAGTTCGGTGCGCGGCCGTTGCGTCGCTCGATTCAGCGGGCGCTCGACGACCGGATCGCCGATCTGCTGCTCGACGACATCCTCACCGAGGGTGGCACCGTGTCGGTGGACGTCGCAGACGACGAGTTGGCACTGAACGTCGCCTAGTGACAATCGAAGCCGCCCGTGTACTTCCGAGTACACGGGCGGCTTCGTCGCATCCTGACCGACCCGCGCACCGAGGCCGCCTTCGCCGGACGCCTGACGTAGACGCTCACCGAATCGCCAGCCGCACGTCGTTTTGCAAGCAATTCAGGCCGCACCTGGCAACATGGTGAGCACCTGCGGGGATACGGACAACACTCCCGCGCGCTATGTTCGACGATGACCCCCTCAGCGTCGAAGGAGCAGCCGTGGCCGATACGTCGTCGTACATCTCGAAGCAGGACCAGCTGGAGATCAGCACCTACACCTGGCCGACACAGCAGACTCCCATCGGCGTCGTACAGATCGCGCACGGACTCGCCGAGCATGGCAGCCGCTACGCGCGATTCGCCGAAGCTCTCAACGGTGCGGGATTCCACGTCGTCGCCTCCGATCACCGTGGCCACGGTTCGTCGATCACCGACACACCTGGAGACCTGGGCTCGATGGGGTTCCCCGCACTGTGGGCGGACATCGAGCAGCTCGGCGAACACCTGCTGGAGACCTACCCGGACCTACCGCTGTTCTTGTTCGGGCATTCGATGGGTTCGTTTGCGGCGCAGCATGTTCTGGTCGAGCGATCCGACCTGTATGCGGGCGTGGTCCTGTCGGGATCGTCGGCGATCGACGTACTCGCAGCAGGCATGGCGGACGCCCCCGCCGGCGATCTGAGTGTGTTCAACAGCGCCTTCGAGCACCGCACCGGTTACGAGTGGCTCTCGCGCGACGAGGCGGAGGTGGACGCCTATGTCGCCGACGCGTTGTGCGGGTTCGACCTTCCCGCCGCCACCGTCCCGGCATTGTTCACCGAGGCCGACAAGCTTGCCGACCCGCACAAGCTCGAAGAGGTTCGCTCCGAGCTGCCGCTGCTGATCGCGTCGGGTTCGGACGATCCACTCGCCGGTGGTGGACAGCTCGTCGAGTTACTCGGGTCGCGCTACCGCGAGGCAGGCTCGAGCGACGTCACCGTCACGATCTACGACGGCGCCCGCCACGAGATTCTGAACGAGACGAACCGCGACGACGTCACCGCCGACATCGTCCGCTGGCTGACCGACAGGGCGACCGGCTAACGGCGTCGTAGATTCACGGGCTGCCCGTCCTCGGGGAAGGGCAGCGACGTGAAATTCAGTGGCGCAGTGTAATTCGGGTCCACACTCCACTCGAACCGCCTCAGCAAGTGGAACATGATGGTCTTGATCTCCGCACCCGCGAAGTACATGCCGATGCACTTGTGGACCCCGCCGCCGAACGGTTCCCACGCGTAGCGGTGCACCTTGTCCTCGCGCCGCTCCGCGGAGAACCGTTCCGGGTCGAACTTCTCCGGATTCGGCCAGTACTGCGCCATGTGGTGCGTGAAGTGCGGTGCCACGGACGCGTACGTGCCCGCGGGGATGTACTTGCCCTGCACCACGGTGTCTTTCACGGCGCGGCGCGCGACGACGGGCGTCGGCGACACGAGCCGCAGACACTCCTTCATGACCAGATCGATGTCGACGAGCTCGTCCAACTGCTGAAACGTCGGCGAATCCGTCTGCAGCGCAAGCGCCTCCGCACGACACCGTTCGCGCCACTCCGGATGTTGGCCCAAATACTGCATCATCGTCGACAGCGTGATGGTCGACGTGTCGTGTGCGGCCATGAGCAGGAAGATCATGTGGTCGATGACTTCGTCGTCGGTGAAGCGTTGCCCGGTATCGGATTCGATGTGGCACAACACCGAGAAGAGGTCGTCGGTCTCGTTGTCACGTCGCGCTGGAAGGTAGCGCCGAAAGAACTGCTCGAGCACCTTGCGCCCGTCGAGACCTCGCTTCCACCTGGTGCCGGGAACCCGATATCGGACGATCGACGTCGCAGCCTGAACGCATGCGACGAAACTCGCGTTGATCGTGTCGATTTCGGCTTCCGTGCTGCCTTCGGCACCGCCCATGAAGATGTTCGTCGCAACATCCAGTGTCAACGCCTTGAGCGCAGGATAGACATGGAAGTCGGCGCCCGGCTCCCAGTGTTCCAACCCTTCGGCGACGACCGGGTTCAACGCGTCGACCGACTTCGCAATACGCTGCCGGGTGAACGCCTGTTGCATGATGCGCCGGTGGCGCAGATGTTCGTCGTCGTCGAGCAACATGAGCCCGCCGTGAAAGAACGGCCCGATCAGCAGCGACCACCCGTCGCTGTTGACGAATGCCTTGTCCTTGTTCTGAAGAACTTCCTGGCACGCGTCGGGTCCGAGAACCGTGATCCACCGCTGGCCCGCCATGGTCAACCACGACACGTCGCCGTATTTCTCCCAGCGACGTCCGAACAGCTTGAGCGGATCCCTCATGTATTCGAGGGTGTGTCCGACGATGGGCACCCCGCCGTCGCCGCGCACGGCGTCGAGCTGCGAATCGGCAGGTGGGGCAGCGAGCATTCGAGCCATGGCAAACCTCCCGTAATCTGACAGGGCATCATGTCAGATAGATGTAGTCTGCGTCACATCCGCCGCATCTGTCAACATCGACACATGACCCCGACGACGCGTCGCTACGCCGGAATGAGCGCCGACGACCGTGCAACCGAACGAAGGTCCCGACTGCTCAACGCCGGGTTGGACGTATTCGCCGACGCAGGCGCGAAGGGCGCGACGATGACCGCGATCTGCGCGCGAGCCAAACTCACCGAGCGATACTTCTACGAGAGCTTCAGCAGCAGGGACGAACTGCTGCGCCAGGTGGTCGACATGGTGTCCGACGAGATCCGGGTCGCCGCACTTGCCGCGCTCCATTCGTCCGACGGCACCGTCGAAACCCGAGTGCGGCAGGCAATCACCGCTTTCGTGACCGTATTGACCGACGACCCGCGCAAGGGACGAGTCGCCATGATCGAGTCTCTCGCCGTCGACTCGTTGCGCCGATATCGTCGAGAATCGTTGCGCGACTTCGCTCGCCTGGTAGCAGACCAAGCGCACGAACTGTACGGCAGCGACGCATGGCCCGAGCCACGGTCGGAGATCAACGGCCTGCTGTTCACCGGCGGTCTCGCCGAACTGATCATCGCGTGGCTGAACGACGAGATCGACGTGACGCCGCAGCAGATCGTCGAGTCCGCGACCTACCAGTTCATCTCCACATCGCATCGACCACGGTAGCTACAGTGGATTCGGTGGCCCACGCTCACCGCTCCAGGCAAACGACACCCCCGGACAAGACGTGCGCGTCGTGCGGCCGCCGAATCGAATGGCGCAAGAAGTGGGAGCGACACTGGGATGACATCAAGTTCTGCAGCGACGCGTGCAGGCGGCGCAAGGTGACATCCTCGGATCACGACCTCGAGAACAAGATCAGGGAATTGCTCGACGCCCGTTCCCGCGATGCGACCATCTGTCCGTCCGACGTCGCCCGGGCGATGTCCGACGACAACTGGCGCGATCTAATGGAGCCGGTGCGTCGCGCCGCCCGCCGCATGGTCGACGCAGGCGAGGTCGAGATCACGCAGAAGGGGTCGGTCGTCGACCCGTCGACAGCCAAGGGGCCTATCAGAATCCGCTGGGCGGCTACGCCGCCCGTGCGCGGATAGTTGGCCTGGGTTGCAACTATCCGCGCACGGGTGCGGAGCGCAATCAGCGCACGAGCCCCGCAGCGGTCCCGGCGTCGATGATCAGCGACGACACCAGTCCGGATTTCAGCACCGCTCGGACGGCCGCGACCTTCGCTTCACCCGCCGCAATGGCGATGACGTGCTCGATACCGCGCAGGCCGTCCTCCGACACGCCCATCCGCCGATCGTCCAACCCGTGCACGCGGTTGCCTTCCGCGTCGAGCAGGAGCGCACAAGACTCGGCCACCACACCTTTCGCCGTCCAGTCCCTCGCCTCCGACGGCGTCAGCAAGTCGTACACCTGCGACAGACCCGGCCCCCACGCGCCGATGGAGACAACGGCTTTCGTCACCGAGGCATGGTGACGCAACGTCTCCTGAATTCCCCGACTGCTGCTCAGCGCAGCGCACGTGCGGGCGTCGGACACGACGAGCGGCGCGTACATCGACCACGCCTGCCCTCCCCCGAGTTCGGTGATTCGACGCACCAGTTCGGCGGATGTCGCACCGACGGCACCCGCCATGCCCGTCAACTGCACGACGTCGCATTCGGCGATGGCGTCGAGATGCGTCGTCATCCGGGACAACGTTCGACCACAGTCGACGCCGAGTACGTCTGCGGGAGTGACGATTTCGCTCAACAGCTCAGCGGTGACGCGACCCACCGCGTCCCACAGCTCGTCCTGACCGTCACTGGCGGTGCGGACCGCGAACGCCATCCGCAATCCGAACTCGTCCTTCAGTGCGCGCGAAAGTTCTATGTCGATCGATTCCGGGGCGTGCACGGTGATCTCGACCATTCCCGACGCGACGGCGTCCTCGAGAATGCGAGCCACCTTGAAGCGGGAAAGACCGAACTCGTCCGCAATCTGAACCCGTGTGCGCCCGTCGACGTAGTACCGACGCGCAATCAATCCTCGCTGGACGAGTTCCTCCGGCCCCACTCTGCGGACCTCGGACTCCTGCGGCATCCCCCCACCTTTCGCTGTCACTGACACCATCATCATCACATGCGCTCATCTGAGCAAGCTGATTGACACATGAGCACGGACAAAGCATGATCCTGTTCACTATGCATGTGAGCAGTGAGGTGCGACATATGAGCAAGCTCGACGACGCCGAACTTCGGCGTCTCGCGCACACCGTGTTGGTCCGGGAGGCCGTCGGCCTGGCCAACCTCGCAGATACCGTCGAGCCCAGCGTCGTTCGCGTCGCCCGCGCCGTGGTCGAGACGTCCGGCAAGGTCATCACCACCGGTTCGGGAACGTCGGGAATCATGGCCGAGCGCCTGGCCCATTTGCTGTCCGTCTGCGGCGCACCCGCCCTCTACCTCCCCGCGATGGATGCACTGCACGGCGGAATGGGCGCGATCGAGACGTCCGATCTCGTGCTCGCCATCTCCAAGACAGGGCGCTCGTCCGAGCTCACTCGACTGGTGACCCGCCTCGTCGAGCGCGGGGTTCGTGTCGTCGCCGTCACCGAGTCCGTCGAATCCCCCTTCGCGTCCGCGGCCACCGACATCGCGGAACTCCCTGCAACCCAGCCCGATTCCGACCCGGGAAACATGATCGCCATGGCGAGCACGCTCGCAGTCGGCGCATGGGGAGACGCGGTCGGCGTCGTCGCCATGTCGTTGAGCGGCCACACGATGCACGACGTCGTGAACTCGCACCCGGCAGGCGGCGTCGGAACTCGCGACGACGTCATGTCCGCGTCGAACGAACCGGTGGTCGGACTGTGACGCGACAGGTCGTCGTCGGTGTCGACTCGTCGACACAATCGTGCAAGGCCGAGGTACGCGACGCCGAGTCGGGCGAGCTGCTCGCCTCCGGGTCCGCGCCTCATACTCCCGCGTTCCCACCGTGCAGCGAACAGGAT
This sequence comes from Rhodococcus sp. Eu-32, assembly GCF_003336925.1. Classification (NCBI taxonomy): domain Bacteria; kingdom Bacillati; phylum Actinomycetota; class Actinomycetes; order Mycobacteriales; family Nocardiaceae; genus Rhodococcus; species Rhodococcus sp. Eu-32. The sequence continues at coordinate 178,538 of NZ_QGNK01000009.1, forward strand.
CCGCGTTCGTGGTGGGAGGCGCTGGTGATCGCCGTCCGAGCCGCGCTCGCCGCAGCCGGCGACGTACAGGTGACCGCGCTGTCCGTCGCGGCACAGTGCCACGGCCTGGTGTTGCTCGACGCCGAAGGTGAGCCGCTGCGCCCCGCGAAACTGTGGAACGACACCACAGGCGCAGAGCAGCTCGCGAAGCTCGTCGAGGCGATCGGTGGCCCGAAGTGGTTGCGCCGCATCGGTTCTCTTCCGACCGCTGCATTCACCATCGCAAAACTCGCGTGGGTCGCCGAACACGAACCCGCGACGGTGGACGCCACGCGTCGAATCCTGTTGCCGCACGACTACTTGACCTTCCGGCTCACCGGTCGCGCCGTCACCGATCGATCCGACGCGTCCGGCACCGGCTACTTCGACGCGACGACGTCGACCTGGCTGCCTGAATTCCTGGATGCGGCCGCGGGTCCACGCGACTGGCTGCCGATGCTCCCGACAGTCCTCGGAGGCGCCGAGCCCGCCGGGGCACTGACCGAGTCCGCGGCCGCCGCGCTCGGCCTTACCCGTTCCGTGCTCGTCGGAGCAGGTGCGGGCGACCAGCACGCCGCATACCTCGGACTCGGTCTGAGCGACGGCGACCAGTACATCGGTCTCGGTACGTCCGGCGTGTTCGCAACCTCGACGCGCACACCGGTGTTCGACGAGGCAGGCATCGTCAACGGTGTCGCCGACACCACCGGCGGGTACCTGCCGCTCGTCTGCACGCTCAATGCAGCCCGAGTCGGTGATACCGCCGCCCGAATCCTCGGAACCGACCACGCCGGGCTCGCCGCTCTCGCCCTCGCCGCCGAACCCACCGTCGGCCCGACACTCGTGCCATTCCTCGACGGCGAGCGGACGCCGAATCGTCCCTACGCACGGGGCCTGCTCTCGGACCTCACGTCGGCGACGACGCGGGAGGAAATGGCACGCGCGTTCCTCGAAGGTCCGCTGCTGTCTCTTTTGTCCGGTCGAGATGCGTTGCGCTCGTTCGGGATCGACTGCGACGGCCCGCTCACGGTCGTCGGCGGTGGCGCCCGGTCACCGGCTACGCTGCAGCTGCTCGCCGATCTCTCCGGCGACACCGTCACCGTTCCCGACGCCGACGAGGCGACGGCACGTGGTGCATGCGTGCAGGCAGCAGCCGTAGCAGCGGGCGTCGACGAGGCGGGGATGGTCGAACTCGCACGGCGATGGACCCCACCCGCACGGACGACCGTCTCGCCGCGGGAGACCACCCGGGACATCACCGAAGTCCGCGCACGCTGGGCGGCAGCAACTGCCGTCGACGCACTGGACCGGCGGGACGACGCATGACGATCACGTTGGCTCCCTGGCACGTCGGGTACGAAAAGCACCTGGCCGGAAGCGTGTACGCCGCAGCACCAGGACTTCGGACGCAGGCCGCCGAGGCACTCGTGGCGGCAGGGATCGCGGTGCACGTCGACGTCATGGCGCCCGGCGAAGGTCTCCCCGTCGGTGTCACGCTGGACGAACTGGACGAGCTCGCTGCCATCGTGCCGCGCGACATGCTCGGAGTTCACCTCGTCGGAAGCGCAGACGGAGTCCGCGCCATGCTCCCGCGTATCCCGGACGTGGGCGATCTGTACGTGCCGCTGGGCACCCCCGGTATCGGCTCGTCGCGAGTGTGGGCGGCGGTGTGGGACGAGGTCGACGAGGCGAGCGCATCGACGGTCGATCTGACCGGGTACGACGGTGTGCTGCTCATGCTTCTCGAACCCGGAACATCGGGAGTTGCCGACCCCGATCGCCTCTCGATCGCCACAGCCCTCGCACGTCGAATCGACGTCACGCTCGACGGCGGAGTGACCGAACATCTGATGCCTGCATGCCTGAGCACCGGTGCGTCGACCGCCGTCGTCGGCCGCGCCCTCATCCTCGATTCCCCACTGCCGGAAGGACACTCATGACCACCGCAACACCGACACCGCCCGCATCGTCGATGCGCGCGAGTGTGATGACGGGCGTGCGGACGCTCGAGATCGAAGATCGCCCCGTTCCGACGCCCGCACCGAACGAGGTGCTCGTCGAGGTCGCGGCAGTGGGCGTCTGTGGTTCGGACGTTCACTACTATCGCGAAGGTCGCATCGGCGACTTCGTGGTTCACGACCCGATGGTTCTCGGTCACGAGCTGTCCGGACGGATCGCCGCCGTCGGCGAGGGTGTCGACGAGAGCCGCATCGGTCAGCGCGTCGCCGTCGAACCGCAGCACCCGTGCCGTCGCTGCGCGCAGTGCATGGCCGGGCGTTACAACCTGTGCCCCGACATGAAGTTCTACGCGACGCCTCCTGTCGACGGCGCCTTCTGCCGCTACGTCACGATCGACGCGGACTTCGCTCACCCGGTTCCGGATTCGCTGTCCGACGAGGCCGCAGCGCTGCTCGAGCCACTGTCGGTCGCCGTCACCACGATGCGCAAGGCCGGGATCGCTCCCGGGTCGTCCATCCTGATCGCAGGCGCAGGCCCCATCGGCATCATCACCGCACAGGCCGCGCGCGCCTTCGGTGCTGCGCGAATCGTCGTCTCCGACCCGGTCGCCTCGCGGCGCGAGCGCGCCCTGACCTTCGGCGCCACCGAAGTGATCGATCCGACGGTCGACGACGTCGCCGCGCTCGATCCACAGGTCGACGCATTCGTCGACGCCAGCGGTGCCGTCCCGGCCGTGCAGAGCGGCATCCGCGCCGTCGGACCTGCCGGGCGCGTCGTTCTGGTCGGAATGGGTGCCGACGACTACCCCCTCCCCGTCAGTCACATCCAGAACCTCGAGATCACGGTCACCGGCGTGTTTCGCTACACCGACACCTGGCCCGCTGCAATCCATCTCGCGTCGTCCGGACTGGTCGATCTCGACCGACTCGTCACCGGACGCTACGACCTCGAGCACGTCGCCGACGCGCTCGAAAGCGACACCGACCCTGCCAGCCTCAAGTCGATAGTGGTGCCTGCATGAGCAACAATCCCTTTGATCTGACCGGACGTACCGCGATCGTCACCGGCGGCAACCAAGGACTCGGACGCGCGTTCGCGTTCGGTCTCGCCGCGGCGGGCGCCAAGGTCGCCATCGCCGGACGCAGCGCGGAACGCAACGAGAAGGTCGTCGCCGAGGCCGCAGCCGAAGGCCACGAGTTCGCGGCAATCACAGCCGACATCACCCGGCACGCCGACGTCGAGCGGATGACCGCCGAGGCGATCGACACGCTCGGTCACGTCGACATCCTCGTCAACAACGCCGGAACCTGCTACCACAACGACTCGTGGGACGTCACCGAAACCGAATGGGACAACGTCTTCGACCTCAACGTCAAAGCGTTGTGGGAGTGCAGCATTGCCGTCGCCGCCCACATGCGCGAGCGTAAGAGCGGGTCGATCGTCAACATCGGTTCCATGTCGGGCATCATCGTCAACCGCCCGCAGATGCAGCCTGCGTACAACGCGTCGAAGGCCGCCGTACACCATCTCACCAAATCCCTTGCCGCCGAATGGGGACCGCTGGGCATCCGCGTCAACGCCGTGGCCCCCGGTTACTGCAAGACCGAGATGGCTCCGGTGGACCGCCCCGATCTCAAGCGCTACTGGATCGACGACGCACCCATGCAGCGATACGCGATGCCCGAGGAAATCGCTCCGAGTGTCGTGTTCTTGGCCAGTGACGCAGCGAGTTTCATCACCGGCTCGGTTCTCGTCGCGGACGGAGGATACACAGCATGGTGAGCACCGAGGTGTCCACCGTCCGGCGCATCCTCGTCGAAGGCATCGACAGCGTCAGCGTCGAGACGGTCGCGACTCCGGAAGCGGCGACCGGAGAAGTCCGCGTACGCAGCACCGTCGTCGGCATCTGCGGATCCGATGTCCACGCCGCACACGGTCGGCATCCGTTCATCGACCTTCCGTTTCGGCCCGGCCATGAGGTCGTCGGCGTCGTCGACGCAATCGGCGACGGTGTCGACGCATCCCTCGTGGGCACACGCGTCGTCGTCGAACCCAACCTCGCGTGCGGGCACTGCACTCAGTGCCTCGCCGGGCGTTACAACATCTGCGCCGAACTCGCGGTGTTCGGGTGCCAGACACCCGGCGGCCTGACCGACGCGTTCACGATCGCTGCCGACCGCGTGATCCCTCTCGACGACGCACTCGACGACCGTCACGCGGCCCTCATCGAGCCCCTCGCCACCCCCGTTCACGCTGTACGACGGGCCGCGACACTCGTCGACGGACTCGACGGCAAACGCGTCGCAGTGTTGGGCGCGGGGCCCATCGGATTGTTCGTGCTGCTCGCAGCACGTCGTGCAGGTGCGACCGTCGTCGTCGCAGATCTTCTGGAGTCGAAACGCGCTCGGGCGCAACGGCTCGGCGCCGTCGGCAGTTTCGATCCGACCGCTTCGGACGCCGTCGCCACCGCGAAAGAAGCCCTCGGCGGGCCTGCCGACGTCGTCATCGACTGCGTCTCGCGGGAATCGTCGGTCGCTCAGGCAGTCGACCTCGTGGACAAGGGCGGCGCCGTCCTGATCGTCGGCGTTGCTGCCGGCGCGACGGCGGTACCTCTGGACCTCGTTCAGGACCGCGAGATCATCGTCGCCGGGTGTCTGATGTACGTCCGCGAGGACGTGCAGGAGGCCATCGACATGCTGACCGAAGGCCTCGTCCCGATCGACGAGTTCGTGACCGGCGAATTCCCGCTCGATCGCGCCGCCGACGCGTTCACGGCGTCGACCGATCCCGAACACGTCAAGGTACTCATCACCGTCGGAGGACGACCGTGACCCGGCTGCTCGAATGTCGAGAGGTGACGAAGAGTTTCGGTGGAGTGCCTGTCCTGAAGGGTATTTCACTCGAGCTGGAGCCCGGCACCGTCACCGCTCTGGCGGGTGAGAACGGCGCAGGCAAGTCCACTCTGATGAAGATCGCGACCGGTCAGATCCGCGCCGACACGGGGACCGTCACGATCGGCGAGCACACCTTGTCCGCCGGCGACCCGAGGGACGCCGTGCGGCACGGTGTGGCCATCGTGCCGCAGGAACTGGCGTCGATCGACGACATGACGGTGTACGAGAACATGTTCGTCGGCCGCGAGAAGCGCCGCGGCTTCTTCCTGGACCGCCGCGCGATGATCGACGAGGCAGCGAAAGCGCTTGCGGTGTTCGACGTCTCGATCTCGCCGACCGCACGGATGGGTAGTCTGCCCGTCGGGCTGCGCCAGATCATCGAGATCGTCAAGGCCGCGCGGACCGGCGCCCAGGTAGTCATGCTCGACGAGCCGACCTCTGCGATCTCCGAGCGCGAGGTCGAGGGTCTCTACAAGGTCATGAAGCAACTGCGTGATCGCGGTGTCGCCATGGTCTACACGACGCACAAGATGGCCGAGATCCGTGCCATCGCAGACCGAGTCGTCGTGCTGCGCGACGGAAAGCTCATCACCGACGAGAAGCTCACCGACATCACCGACGACGAGATCGTCACCGCGATGATCGGACGTGAACTCGAAACCCTGTTTCCCGACGTCGTATCCGGCACGGGTGACGTCGTCCTCGAGGTCGAGAACCTGCACGTGTCAGGCGCTTCGGCTCCGGTGAACCTGACGGTGCGGCGCGGCGAGATCGTCGGTCTGGCCGGGCTCGTCGGCGCCGGTCGCACCGAACTGCTCGAAGCACTGTTCGGTATGCGCGCGGTGACGTCGGGAACAGTCAAGGTGGACGGTCGCACGGTCCCGAAAGGCAAGCCCGCTGCGGCCATCACCGCAGGCATGGCGATGGTTCCCGAGGATCGCAAGATCAACGGCGTCGTCCTGTCGATGAGTGTGTTGGACAACGGATCACTGCCCAGACTGTCGAGCTTCAGCATCGCCGGCTGGCTGCGAAACAGGACTCGCACCAAGACGGTCTCCGACGCCATGGAGTCGGTGCGGCTGCGTAGCCGAGGAATGGGACAGTCCGTCGGTACTCTTTCCGGTGGAAATCAGCAGAAAGTCGTGCTGGCGCGGTGGTTGACCGGTACCGTCAACGTGCTGCTACTCGACGAGCCCACTCGTGGCGTCGATGTCGGGGCCCGCTCCGAGATCTACCGCATCATCACCGAATTCGCCAGCCGCGGAATGGCTGTCGTGATGGCGTCGTCGGACATGCCGGAGATCGTGGGACTGTCGCACCGCGCGTTCGTAATGCGTGACGGTGCGTTCGTCGGCGAACTCGATCGGGACGCACTCGATCACCCCGAAGTTCAAGACTCGGTCTTCCGCATGGCGACCGCCCTGGACACACGTAGCGAAAACCCTGCGGCCCTTGACCGGTCGCCACTCGAGGAGGCACAACAGTGACAACACCCGTCGCTGAACCGGACGCCAAGACGTCCGTCTCGGCAACGACCGGAGAACCGGTGCGCCGATTCTCCGGCGCGTGGGCCGGAGCTCTGGCATTGCGTTATTCCATGGTCATCGTCATGCTGCTGGTGATCGGCTACTTCTCCTACCGCAGTGCTCGTTTCGGCACCGTCGACAACCTGCAGACCATCCTCGTGGCGGCCGCGCCGTTCGCGTTGATCGCCCTCGGGCAGACACTCGTCATTCTCACCGGTGGCATCGACCTGTCGGTCGGCAGCGTCATCGCAGTCTCGGCCATGGCGTCCGCCGCCGTGGCCAAGGCCAACCCGGGCCAGATCTGGATGACGGTACTCGTGGCCGTGGCCGTCGGACTCGTCGCCGGTTCGATCAACGGTTATCTCGTTTCTCGCATCAATGTGCCCCCGTTCATCGCGACACTCGGTATGCTCACGGCCGGTTCGGGTTTCGCGTACGTGATCGGCGGTGGCGCTCCGATCAACGGCCTTCCGTCCGAGTTCGGACAGATCGCCAACACCAAGATCTTCGGAATTCAGATTCCGGTGCTCGTGATGATCATCGGAATCCTCGTGTTGGCCGTCGTCATGAAGCGAACTGCGTACGGCATGCGGGTCTACGCCGTCGGCGGCAACCGCACGGCGGCCGAGATCGCCGGCATCAACGCCAAGAACGTCCTGTTCAGCGTCTACGCGCTGTCAGGCGTGCTCGCGGGATTGTCGGGTGTCATGCTTGCCTCTCGCGTCATCTCGGGCCCGCCGAATCTCGGCCAGGGATACGAACTCGACGCGATCGCCGCGGTCGTCATCGGCGGCGCGAGCCTCATGGGTGGGCGCGGAACCATCTGGGGCACCGCGCTCGGCCTGTTCATGATCCAAACGCTCAACAACGGTCTCGACCTTCTCGTCGTCCCCGCCTACTGGCAGGACGTCATCAAGGGCGTGCTCATCGTCGCCGCGGTGTCGGTCGACGTCTGGTCGTCGAAACGAAGAACCTGACCGATCTTTTCCGAACCCTCGCACAACCCTTCACCGATCTGGAGATGACAATGAAGTTTGCTTCCAAAGTGCTGACCGTGGCCGCCGCCGGCGCGCTCACTGTCGGCCTCACCGCCTGCGGCGCAGGTGATACCAGCGCTCAGGACGGCAAGACTCGTATCGGCGTCACCGTCTACGACATGAGCTCGTTCATCACCGCGGGCAAGGAAGGTATGGACACCTACGCCGCGGCGAACGACATCGAGTTGCTGTGGAACTCCGCCAACAACGACGTCTCGACGCAGGCAAGTCAGGTGGACTCGCTCATCAACCAGGGCGTCGACGCGATCATCGTCGTGCCTGCCCAGGCTGATTCGCTTGCCCCGCAGGTCCAGTCCGCCAAGGACAAGGGAATTCCGGTCATCGCAGTCAACGCAGCACTCGAGACCGATCAGATCTCCGGCAACGTCCAACCCGACGACGTCGCCGCAGGCGCACAGGAAATGCAGATGATGGCCGACAGGCTCGGCGGACGCGGCAACATCGTCATCCTGCAGGGACCACTCGGCGGATCCGGTGAGATCAACCGTGGCGCAGGCATCGACCAGGTTCTCGCGAAGTACCCGGACATCAAGGTTCTGGCCAAGGACACCGCGAACTGGAAGCGTGACGAAGCCGTCAACAAGACGAAGAACTGGCTCTCCAGCTTCGGTGACCAGATCGACGGCGTCGTCTCGCAGAACGACGACATGGGCCTCGGCGCGCTGCAGGCACTGAAGGAAGCAGGACGCACCGACGTTCCGATCGTCGGCATCGACGGCATCGAGGACGGTCTGAACGCCGTCAAGAGCGGCGAGTTCATCGGCACGTCCCTTCAGAACGGCACCGTCGAACTGTCCGCCGGTCTCGCCGTCGCGAACCGCATCGCCAAGGGCGAAGAGGGCGACACCGCGCCGGTGTACGTCATGCCTGCCATCACCCAGGACAACGTCGACGTCGCCATCGAGCACGTCGTCACCGAGCGTCAGGCCTTCCTCGACGGTCTGGTCGAGCTGACGAACAAGAACCTCGAGACCGGCGACATCGCCTACGAGGGAATTCCCGGTCAGTAGCTCGACCCGAAGTCGATTTCACTTCGAGGCGGGGCGGTGCCCCTCCATGCCCGCCCCGCCTCGAACACCACTGTTCGAACGAAAGGTGTGCCCTGACATGACGTCCCTCCCCGCGCCCGTCGACTTCTCGTTCGACGGCATGGTGGCCGTGGTATCCGGAGGTGCGTCGGGTATCGGCGCTGCCATCGGTGCAGCCTATGTGGCACAGGGCGCCACCGTGGTACTGCTCGATCGCGACGGCGACGCGGCCGCCAGGGCTGCGTCGGACATCGGCGCTCGCAGCGTTTCCTGCGACGTGGCCGACCGCGAATCGGTCCGTTCCGCAGTCGATTCGGTGATCGCCGATTTCGGACACGTCGACGTTCTGGTCAATTCGGCAGGCGTTGCGCGTCTGGCACCTGCCGAAGACCTGTCCGACGACTTCTGGAACCTCACCATCGACGTCAATCTCACCGGCACGTTCCTGATGTGCCAGGAGTTCGGGCGCGCCATGCTCGAACGCGGCTCGGGCCGCATCGTCAACATCGCCTCGCAGGCGGCCACCGTCGCCATCGAGGAACACGCCGCCTACTGCGCCTCGAAGTTCGGTGTACTGGGGTTGACGAAAGTCCTTGCCGCAGAATGGGCGGGCCGCGGCGTCACCGTCAACACCATCTCCCCCACCGTCGTCATGACGCCCCTGGGTCGTGAGGCCTGGTCCAACCCCAAGGGCGACGCTCTGCGCGCCCGCATACCGGTAGGCCGCTTCGCGGAAACCCACGACGTCACGTCGGTTGCGGTCTTCCTCGCCTCCCCCGGCGCAGCCATGATCAACGGCGCCGACATCCTCGTCGACGGCGGTTACACGATCTTGTAGTGCGACTGCGCCACCCGTGCGTGGATCGTCGGCCCAGGTTGCAACTATCCGCGCACGGGTGCGGAGCGCAACTCCCGTTTCAGAAGTTTGCCGCTCTGGTTGCGCGGGAGCTCGTCGACGAACGTGACGGTCTTGGGCACCTTGAACGGTGCGATCAAGCCCTTCACGTGGTCGACGATCACCTGCTCGGTCACGCCGTCCGCGCCGTCCTTCAGCACCACCACCGCGGTCACGGCCTCGATCCATTTCTCGTCGGGCGTACCGATGACGGCGACCTCCGCGACAGCGGGATGCGTGTAGACGGCGTCCTCCACCTCACGTGAGGCGACCAGAATGCCGCCGGTGTTGATCACGTCCTTGATCCGGTCGACGACGGTGATGAACCCTTCGGCATCCCGCGTCACGAGATCACCGGAGTGAAACCACCCGTCCTGGAACGCTTCTGCCGTCGCCTCGGGCTTGTCCCAGTAGCCGTCGCACAGTTGCGGTGAGCGGTAGAGAATCTCACCGGGCTCGCCGTCGGGAACGTCGTCGCCGTTCGCGTCGACGACACGTGTCTCGACGAAGAACACCGCACGACCGCACGAGGCAGGACGCTCCTCGTGCTCCTCTGGTTGCAATACCGTTGCGAGCGGACCGATTTCGGACTGTCCGAAGCAGTTGTAGAATCCCAGGTCCGGATACCGCTCCCGTAGGCGGTTCAGTACGGTCACCGGCATGATCGACGCGCCGTACTGGGCCTTGGTCAGCGACGACAGGTCACGCGTCTGCAGATCCGGATGATTCGCGAGCGGCACCCACACCGTCGGCGCGAGGAACAGCGAACCGATTCTGTCCTCCTCGATGCGCCGCAGGATTTCCGGCACATCGGGACGCCTCATCAGATGCACTGTCGCACCGACCGACAGGTACGGCATCGTGAACACGTGCATGCCGGCCGAGTGGTACATCGGCATCGCGATCAGCGGATTGTCGTCCTTGGTGAAACCGAGCGCGATCACGGACGAGACGTACTCCGCGATCAATGCGCCGTGAGACATCATGGCGCCCTTCGGTTTCGACGTCGTTCCCGACGTGTAGAGCAGCTGCGCCAGGTCACTCGACTCAACGGCGGACTCGAGTTCGTCGATGCTCTCGGAACCGTCGAGCAGGTCCGGAAGAGCCAGCACGTGATCGACCGGCAAGTCGGCGCGGACGGAGTCGAGCGTGGCCGCGAGTTCCGGGTCGACCAGTACCGCGCGCGAACCGGACTGCTCGACAAGATATTTCAGCTCGTCCCCGACGAGTGCGTAGTTGACCGGAACGTGCACCAGCCCTGCCCGCGCGCACGCGAGGAACCCGACGACGTACGCATCGGAATTCACGCCGTACGCGGCGACGCGGTCGCCGGTGACCAACCCCAGCGCGAGCAGGCGTCGCGCGGCCCGGCTGACCGCGTCGTCGAGCTCGCGGTACGTGTGGCTGCGGCCCTCGAACGTGATGGCGGTGCGCTCGGGGAATCGGGCGGCCGACCGGCGCAGTACGCCGTCGATGGTGTTGGTTCGGGTGCTCATGAGCGGAGATTATCGTGCGGCTGTGCCACCCGTGCGCGAATAGTCGGTCCAGGATGCAACTATCCGCGCACGGGTGGCGAAGCCGCCCGAACGAACGTCCGCATTGGTTACCATCGCGGGATGCGCTCCTCCGTGCCCGAAGCCGCCTCGTCGTGGCAGGACACACTGTCCCCCGAGCATCTGCGTCGCATACTCGGGGTCCTCGACGTGTGCCGCACTTCCCCGGGTGGCACGCAGTTCAAGGAAAGTCTGGTCGACGCCATCGCGACGATCTTCGACGTCCGCGACGTCACGTTCTTCTTCGGATCGACCTATCCGACGCTGTTCGCCGACCCCGCGCCCCTGCTCACCGGTGCCGCCGAGCCGCTGCTCGTCGAATACCAGGAGCGATGGCGCGACAAGGACGTCTTCGCGCTCCCGCAAGCCCGACGCACGCTGACCGACGACGGGTTCGCGACGCTGGACGATCTCGCACGTCTCCCGGTTCCGCAGAGGTCCTACGTCGAGGACTATCTGGCATCGCACGGGATGGGCACCGCGTCGGCGATCCACCTTCGCTTCGCCGACGGCGAGGCCCTCGTCGGAATGTTCGACCGCGAGCGCTACTGGGATCTCGGCGATCTCACCGCGATCCGATTGCTCGCCGCCCACCTGCGCGTGGCCAGTCGATCCATCGTCATCGGTGACGACGTCGACGCAGAGGACCCGCTCGCGGGGTTGACTCCCCGACAGGTCGAGGTGGCCGAACTGATCAGTGACGGCTTGACCAACGCGCAGATCGCCGCCGAACTGACACTGACCGAAATGACTGTCAAGAAATACGTCAGCCGCATCTTCGAGACCACCGGACTACGCAACCGCGCAGCTCTCACGGCCTCGCTGCTGCGCAGAAACGGGTCGGCTGCCCGTTAGGTTGTCCACTTTCGAGGACTGTCAGCGAGTGTGGCGTGGGTCATACAGTCGCTGGGACCCCATCCCCTCATCACAGTTGGAGAACCGATGACGCGCCTGAAGTTCGGTACGTTCCTCGCCCCGATCCACACGCCCGGACAGAACCCGACGCTTCTGCTCCAGCGCGATCTCGAGCTCGTCGAATACATCGAGAAGCTCGGCTACGAGGAAGCGTGGTTCGGCGAGCATCACTCTGCGGGCGCCGAGATCTACGCGTCCCCCGAGATCATGATCGCCGCCGCAGGCGAACGCACGAGTCGTATCAAGTTGGGCACCGGCGTCACGTCGGTCAGCTACCACAATCCACTATGGGCGGCCGAGCGCATGGTGATGCTCGACCACCTCACCCACGGCCGCGTCCTGTTCGGCCTCGGTCCAGGATCGCTGCCGACCGACGCCGCGATGCTCGGCCTGTCGCAGATCGACACCCGCGAACTGTTGGCGGAGAACGCCGACATCATCATGCGACTGCTGCGCGGCGAAACCGTCAGCGCGAAGACCCGCACGCACGAGTTGTTCGACGCGAAGATCCAGATGGCCCCGTACTCGGATCCGCTGTTCGACGTCGTCGTCGCCGCCATCGCGTCGCCGACCGGCGCTCGCCTCGCCGGCAAGCTCGGCATCGGCCTGCTGTCCATCGCCGCCACCCTGACCGCCGACGGCTTCAGTGCACTGCAACACCATTGGGGCATGCTCGAGGAATTCGCCGAGCAGGCGGGACGGTCCGACGAAGTGGATCGTTCGACGTGGCGCCTCGTCGGCCCGTTCCACATCGCCGAGACCGTCGAGCAGGCATACGAGGATGTCGAGCACGGGATCGAGTACTGGTTCAACTACCTGCAGCACGTTGCCGCGTTCCCGCAGATGGACGTCCGCGGTGAGAACAAGAAAGAGATGATCGACTTCATCAACACGTCGGGCATCGGCGTCATCGGTACCGCGGAGCAGGCACGCGCACAGGTGCAGCGACTCGTCGACCAGTCCGGCGGCTTCGGCACGCTGCTGCTGCAGGGCCACGACTGGGCGAACCCGCAGGCCACCAAGCGTTCCTACGAACTGTTCGCACAGGACGTCATGCCGTACTTCCAGGGCCAGGCGCAGCCGATGCTCGATGCGGCAGCCCATGCCGAATCGGTCCGCGAGGGCCAAGCCGACGAGCATCGCAAGGCCGTCGACCACATGACGAAGAAGTACAACGCCGAGTTGGGAAGGGCCTGATCATGGCAACTATCTCGGTACGACAGGAATTCGACCAGAGCCCGTCCGCGCTGTGGGCCGTCGTCGGCGATCCGGCGGCTGCCGCGTCGTGGATCCCGTCGCTCGGCTCGGCCACGATGGAGGGCGACGTCCGGCACGGTGTGTTCACCGACGGAAACCCGGTGCGGGAACGCATCGTGGCCCACGACGACGAGAACCGCACGTACACGTACGAATACGTCGACGGGCCGCTGCCGCTGGCCAAGTACGTGTCGACGATTCGCGTCGACGCCGCGGGATCCGGATCGGTCGTCTCGTGGGACGCGGAATTCACCGCGTCGGGCGACGACCCGGCCGCGTTGGAGAAAGATCTCGAGAGCGGCATCGGCGACATCTACCGCGCCGCACTCGACGAAGCCGGGCGGCTGGCCCAGTCGTGACGGCCGGTCTTGCTTCACTGTTCGACAAGGTCACCGTCATGCACTCGACCAGCGAATGGGCCGACGTGCATCGTGACCTCGTCGACGTTCTGGGTCCGGCCGTCTTCTCCGACGGCCGGGCCTGGGCCAGTTTCGGCGCGGTCAGCGTGTCCGACGAACCCGGGCCTGCGTGGTCCCTTCTCGCGAAGACGACCGATCTCGAGGCCGTCGCCCGGGCCGCGGAAGACCTCGGGTGGGACGTAGGCACACCGGTTCGAGGTGGCCACGAAACGCGCCTCCCTCTGCGCTCCCCCGCCGGGCTGACCGTCGTCGCCTACGCACCGGAAGGAAAGACCTCATGACCGCACCAGCGCACGACCCCACGCACTTTCGCACGGTGTTGGGCCAGTTCTGCACCGGGGTCGTCGTCGTGACTTCGGTCGACGACGCCGGAAGCCCGATCGGCATGGCCGTCGGGTCGTTCACCTCCGTCTCGCTCGACCCGCCGTTGGTGGCGTTCTTCGTCGCGCACACATCGACGACGTTCCCGAAAATCGCTGCCAGCGAGCGGTTCTGCGCAAACATCCTGTCCCACGATCAACTCGACCTCTGCCGGGCGTTTTCCAAGTCCGGCGGGGACAAGTTCGCGGGAATCGGTTGGCATCCGACCGAATCCGGCGCCCCGGTGTTGGACGGAGCTCACGGCTGGATCGACTGCGCCATCGACAGCGTGCAGCGGCTCGGCGACCACGACCTGGTCGTCGGCAGAGTCGAGCAGCTCGACACCGACGGCGCCGACGAGTCTCCTCTCGTGTTCTACCGCGCCGGGTTCCACGCACTGCAGCGCTAGAGCTTCAGCCCCTCGCCCGCGGGTCGGTGCGCAACGAGGTCGAGGGCGAACCGGACGTACGCAGCCGCGATCTCCTCGGGCTGCTCGTCGCCCTGCGGGTTGTACCACTGCGCGACGGACACGCACATCGTGACGACGGCACGCGCGGCCTCGTGCGGACGGTTCGTTCCGAACAGGCCGAGGTCGACGCCGGACTGCACCTCGACGTCGACCATTCGCTGCAGCGCAACGCGTTTCGTGGCGATGGCGGCATAACTGTCGTCTTCGAGGCTGCGCATCTCGCTCGATCCGACGAACCCCATCTCCTTGCGGTAGCTGTGGTAGAGCGTCAAGCTCTCGACGAGGCGTGAGAACCGCTCGACATGATCGTCGGGATCGCACTCGTCGCGGGCGGCGGTCGCGCGTCGCAGCAGATCGGTCATCGTGAGCTCGAACAGGGCGACCAGCATGGCCTGTTTGCTCGGGTAGTAGTGGTAGAGCGCGGACACACTCGATTCCGCTTCCTCGGCGATGTCGCGAATAGAGCAGCCGTGGTAGCCCTTGCGGACGATGCAGGCCAGCGCGGCCCGCAGGACGACATCCATCGGGACGTCGTCGAACTCGCGCCAGTTGCCGGTGGTCGATTCGTCCTCGTCGGGTCGCCTCGACGCGACGCTCGCCGAACCCGTCGCGAACAGATCGGCGGGCGAGACACCGAGCGCGGTGGCGATCTCGTGCAACCGATCGACACTCATGGTGGTCCTGCCCTTCTCGAGGGCGGTGATGGTCGCCGGGCTCAGTTCGAGACGCCGCGCCAGTTCGCGGAGGGACACACCCGTCGCCATCCGGGTCTCGCGTACGCGCGCCCCGATGTGCACCCCGGGACTGTCTGCCATGGACACCATCTGTTCAGCGTAACGGAACGTGATTGTTCGGCACGATCGAACGACTCGGACATGCGTCAGGGCTAGGGCCTCAGCGCATCGAGATTCGTCCGTAACAGCAACACGTTGTAGTCCGACCACCGAGAAGCCGTGAAGTACAAGTCTTTTCCGTTGGTCGTCGGGTGAATGTAGGGCGCGTAGATGCCACCCGAGGTGTTACGGGCGTCGAGCAGCGTGGTCGGCGCGGTCCACGGGCCCTCGGGCTTCTCGGCGGTCCGAGCGACGATCGTGCGGTTCGCCTCGTTTCCGTACAGCATGATGTACCGCTGCAGGTAGTCGTTCCAGGCCACCGACAACTCGCTGACGGGTTCTTCGACGACCGAGACCGAATCGGCGACATCCGTCGACCACGGTCGTGCAGGATCCGCCGTCGAATATTCGTACTTGCCGAGATCGAGAATGTTCTCCGGCAGGACACGAGACAGGAAAGCTGCGCCGAATCGTCCATTGGGCGTGCCGAATTGGTAGATGTAACCGTCCTGCCCGCGTGTGTACGCGTTCATCTGGAACTTGCCGTTGCTCTCCTCGACCTGCTCGACGCCGGGGATCGTGACACCTGCATTCACACGGATCGTCGACGGCGCCGTCGCCCAGGTCTGGCCGTTGTCGTTCGAGACGGCGATGGCGGAGAAGTTCGTGACCCACCGCCCGGGCGCTCCCCATTCACGCACCGACATGTAGTTCATGTACTGGACGCCGTCGATCGAGATGGCCGCGGTCGGGATCGTCGTGTCCTCGACCTTCGGCAGTCCGAGGCTCGGAATGACTTCACTGGCGAAGTTCGGGGCGAGTGGCTGCACGACCGCGCCCGAATCGACGTCACCAGGAACAGCCGGGCCGACGGTGATCCCGTCGGACAGGTTGTCGTCGTTCGACCTCAGCAGAACGTTGCTGCGCCACTGCTGACCGGTGACCGAGCAGTTGCCGAAGGTGTCGCCGAACGCCATCAACGTCTGACCTGCACCGTTGTCCCAGCTGATGCCGAGGTCGGTGCCCGAGATGCCGAGGGTCTCGTACGTGTCGTTGGGACTCTGCGGTCCGGTGACCCACGCGATCGACTGCGTGGCGCCGGTATCGATGCGCGGCAACGGGCCCTGCGGGCCTCGTGGATCTCTGCCGTCGCCACTTCCCGACGAGCCGAACAGCGGCGACGACCCCGGGCCGCCCAGTCCTCCACACGGATCCGCCGACGCGACAGGGCTGGCGAGGACGGCGAACCCGCTCGTCATCAAGGTGAGGGCCGCACCGAGTGCGATCTGTCGACGTCGTGTGCGCATACGAATCCTCACGGGGTCGTGTTACTCGTGTGACTGATGTGGTGAGTGTTACTGAAATCAACTGTTTGCGCAAGAAATGGGCATCGGCAAACCCCGTTGCAGCGGAATGACATTGGTGTGATTTGCGCGAGAATGCAGCGATACGACTGGCGGCGGGGACGCTACTCGGGCTGTCTCTGCGGAACGGCACCTGTGAAGAACAGGGCGGTCACCGCCAGGAGTGCGGTGAGCGACAACGCCATGCGCAGAGCTTCGAGACGCGCATCCGCATTCAGCTGCACGATGTCGTTCACTCTGGCCTCGTCGATCGAGGCATCCTCGGCGGCCGCGCGCAGCTGTGTGTCGGACAGGAACGGTACACCTGACGACAGTTCGGTCGACGCCTGCTCCTTCACCGCGGCGGGGACATCCGAATTGGTTTGTATGCCAGTGACTATCGACGCGCTCAGCGTGGCGATCAGCACCGAACCGATCAGAGCCGTTCCGAGGGATGCCCCGAGATTGGTGGCCGTGTTCTGGAGTCCACCGACCTCTGCGCTCTGCGAATCCGGCACGGCGGACACCGTCACCGCACCGAGTTGCGACGCGAGCGCACCCAGTCCGACACCCATCAGCAGCATCGGAAGTGCAACGATCCCCGCGTTGGCCCCCGGATCCAATCCAGCGACCAGAATCAGAATTCCGACGATCATCGACGCCCAGCCCGCTCGTACGACACGTCGGGGATTCGCGCGCGGCCACATCCGCGGAATGCCTGCCGCCGAGACGAGGAGCGCCACCGACAGCGGCAGCAGTCGAAGTCCGGTCTGCAGCGCACTGAGTTCGAGGACGACGGACAGGAACAACGGGACGGTGAAGAAGACACCGGCCTGAACGGTGAATTGTGAGAAGAACATGGTCAGCCCAGCGGTGAGCTGGCGGTTTCGCAGCAGTTGCGGGTCGACGAGCGGCTGCGCATCCGTGGCCGCGAGGTGAGTTTGCCAGCGCAGGAAGACGTACAGCAGCCCCGTTCCGGCGAGGATCAGCCAGATCACCGGCGACAACCCAAGGAACATCGGGCCGCCCGTCTGCGCACGCACCCAACCCCATTCGCCGGAACGCAGGACACCGAACACGATGGACCCGAGACTGGCGATCGACAACAGTGAGCCGACGACGTCGAGCCGGGCAGGCTCGGGTGGGACATCCTTGACCCGGCGCAGAACCGCCAGAATGGCCACGACGAGAACGACTTCCCCGAAGAACACGTACCGCCAGGAGGCGAACGTCGTCACCCCACCGCCGATCAGGGGGCCCGCGGCGACCGCCATGGCCCCGGCCGCTGCCACGAGACCATAGGCGCCTGCACGTCGCTCCGGCGGGAAGTTGGCCGCGACCAGCGCCACGATGGCCGGCATGATCAACGCAGCACCGATGCCTTCGAGCAGTGACCACCCGAGCAACAGGACGGGAAGTCCGGGTGCGAGACCCGTCGTGAACGAGCCGGCGCCGTACACGACCAGTCCGATGCCGAAGGCCCGTCTGCGCCCGATGATCGTGCCGATCTTTCCGCCAGTGATCATCAGCGTCGCCATCACCAGCGTGTACAACGTGATCGCAGTCTGAATACCGGTGATGGAGGTGTCGAGGTCGGCCGCGACCGACGCCATCGACACGTTCATCACCGAGCTGTCCAGCGTCATCAGGAATTGGCCTGCGGCCAGTACCGCAAGCACCAACGACGAACCGGACTTCACCCGGGCGGGCATCCTCCGATGATGCGCCGGGAGCTGCCGCCTTCGAATCACCCGGGGAGGGTGACTGTCACCGCTGTACCGCGGCTCCTGATCCGGCGCGGGCGGTGAAGATCATAGGTGCCGGGTAGCCGTTTTCGGCGATGTCCGACGCGATCTTCTCGGCGATCGCATCTTTCTCGGCGGCCTTGACGAGAGCAATGACGCACCCGCCGAATCCGCCGCCGGTCATGCGGGCACCGAGCGCACCGTGCCGGACCGCCGAGTCCGCGATCAGATCGATGTGCGGTGTGGTGATCTCGAAGTCGTCGCGCATCGACGCATGCGACTGATTCATCAGATCACCGACGCGGCGGAATCCGCCGGCCGTCAACGCTATTCCGCAGTCGAGGACGCGTTCGTTCTCGGTCAGGACATGCCGTGCTCGGCGACGGTCGGTCGGATCGTCTATTCGGTTCAGGACATCCTGCCCCTGCACTTCCCGGAGCGAATCCGCCCCGAGAACGTGCGCCGCCCGTGTGCAGGATTCCCGACGCGCCGCGTATTCCCCTGTCGAATGCTGATGTGCTGCATGGGAATCGACGACCAATAACGCCAGACCATGACTGGCCGGGTCGAAGTCGACGGGCGTGACGTCGGACGCCTCGAAGTCGATGAGGAGCGCGCGGTCGGCTTCGCCGTGGAGCGACGCAAGCTGGTCCATCAGGCCGGTCGGGGCGCCGACGAAGTCGTTCTCGGCTCGCTGCGCGATCCGCGCGACATCGAGAAGGTCGAGTTCGACGCCGGTCGCTTCGTTCATGGCCAACAGCACCGCACATTCGAGCGCTGCGGACGACGACAGTCCCGCGCCGATCGGCACAGTGCTGCTGATCGACATCGTTCCACCGACGACGCGATGGCCTGCCGCGGCCAGAGCCCAAACGACACCCGCCGGGTACGCGGACCAACCGTCGACGTCGCCGGGTTGTGCGGTGACGTCGAAGGCGTGCTTCCCTGCCTCCCTGTCTGTTTCGATCGTGATCGTCGTGGAGTCGTCCGGCTCGAAGCGGACGGTCGTACGCTGCTCGAGCGCAATGGGCATTGCGAAGCCGAGGTTGTAGTCGGTGTGTTCACCGATCAGATTGATGCGGCCGGGTGCCTGCGCGACGATCACTTACGCCAACTCCTTCAGACGATCGGCCATCTGCTCGGGTGTCACGTCGGTGATGAACGCGTCCATCGCCGACTCCGACCCCGCCAGGAACTTCAGCTTCGTGGCGGACCGACGCACCGACATCAATTCGATGTGGAAGTACCCGTCCTGCTGACCGCGATCCGGTCGATACTGATGTAGCGCCGAAATGTACGGCAGCGGTGTGGGATACATTCGGTCGAACCGACCGAGCACGTCGAGGTACACGTCGGTGAGCCCGTCGAGCTCCGCTTCGGTGAGGTCGGTGAGATTGTGCACGTGGCGATTCGGAAAGATGTGCACCTCGACCGGCCAGCGCGCCGCGAACGGCACGAACGCCGTGAACTGCTCGTTCGACGCGATCACTCGGACACCGTCCCGAATCTCTCTCGCCAGGATGTTCTCGAAAAGGTTTGCGCCGTGGTTGTTCTCGGCGAAAACGCGAGCCTGACGCAGCATCGACGTGGTCCTCGGCGTCAGATACGGGTAGCCGTAGATCTGCCCGTGCGGGTGGGACAGCGTGACGCCGATTTCCTCCCCCCTGTTCTCGAAGCAGAAGACCTGCTCGATCCCAGGCATCGCCAACAGCGTTTCGGTGCGGTCCCGCCAGACGTCGACGACGAGCCGTGCGTGCTGGTGACTCAGTTCGAAGAACGACGTCGTGTGGTTGCTGGAGAAACAGATGACCTCGCAGCGGCCGACGCCGGGACCCGAATCGCGTTCCGGGTCCAGCGGTTCGGCGGTAGGTCCTGCGTGTGACAGGCTGGGGAAACGGTTCTCGAACACGACGACGTCGTAGTCCGCGGCCGGCACCTCACTCGAATCGCCGCGCGGGGACGGACACAGCGGGCACTGATCGGCCGGAGGCTTGTAGGTGCGGTCCTGACGCAACGCGGCGATCGCGATCCAATCACCGGTCTGGCGGTCACGCCGAACCTCGGACTGCGCGATGGTGGGGCGCGGCGACAGCGGCCTCACATCCGGCACAGGACGAACGTCGTTGCCGGGCAACGAGAAGAAGAGTATTTCGCGACCGTCCGCCAGCGTCGCCTGTGTGGTCTTCATGCATTCTCCGTCTCGGCTACGACAATGGTGTCGACATGTTTCGCGAGTGCCCTGCGGTCGGCGGAAGCGAGTCCGTCGTCCACGACGAGCGTGTGGACGTCCGACATCCGTCCGAACACGTTGGTTCCGACCTCGCGGTACTTGGTGTTGTCGGCGAGCACGAACAGCCGCCGGCCCGTGGCGATGAGACGCCGATTCGTCTCTGCCTCAGCGATATTCGGCGTGGTCAGCCCCGATTCGACGTCGAATCCGTGCACACCGAGGAAGACCGCGTCGACACGGAAGGAATCGAGCGCCGCGTTGGCGACCGGACCCACCAGCGCATCGGACGGCGTACGCGACCCTCCCGTCAGGTAGACGATGGGGTCGGGTTCCGACGGGTGTCCGGTCAGCTCCTGAAAGATCGGGATCGAATTGGTGACGACGGTGATCGAACTGCGTCCGCGCAGTAGCCTGGCCAGCTCGAGCGTCGTGGTTCCTGCGCTGACCGCGATGGTCATGCCGTCCTCGACCGCGCCGAGAGCTGCTCGACCGATTGCCACCTTCTCGGCGTGCTGACGTGCGGCCTTCGCCGTCGACGGTGGTTCGACGCCTCGGTTGTCGCGGGCGATAGCGCCACCGTGCACCTTGCGCAGAACCTCCCGCTCGTCGAGAACGTCGAGGTCACGCCGGATGGTCATCTCGGACACGTCGAGACTGTCCGCGAGGTCGACGACCTTGACGGCACCCTCCGCGCGAAGCGCCGACATGATTCGTTCATGCCGCTCTGCTGCGAGCATCCGCTTCTACCTCCGAGTCCCTGGTGAAATCGAACATTACCAAACATCGAGCTTGGAAATAACGGTCGAATCTGTACGTAAATGTTTGACTCTGTTACTTTATGTTCACATTGCTCACGACCGTGAGCCAGCTCACTCGACCAGGGAGGTTGACGCGTGACGTCGAACCTTGCGGCAGAAGGCGCGCTGTCGTTCAACACGAACGCGCTGGACTACGTCCTCATCGCCGTATATTTCGTATTCGTCCTCGGAATCGGATACGTAGCCCGCCGACAACTGTCGACGAGCCTCGACTTCTTCCTCTCCGGCCGTCGGCTACCCGCATGGGTCACCGGCATCGCATTCGTGTCCGCGAATCTCGGAGCCGTGGAGATCATGGGCATGTCCGCCAACGGCGCCCAGCTCGGTCTTGCCACGATGCACTACTACTGGATCGGAGCGATCCCGGCGATGCTGTTCCTCGGCATTGTCATGATGCCGTTCTACTACGGCTCGAAGGTACGCAGCGTTCCTGAGTTCATGCGCAAGCGGTTCGATTCCAAAGCGCATCTGGTCAATGCGATCAGCTTCGCCGTCGCGCAGATCCTCATCGCGGGTGTCAACCTGTTCCTGCTCGCGACCGTCGTGAGAACCCTTCTGGGATGGTCGCTCTGGGTGTCGCTGATCGTAGCCGCCGCAATCGTGTTGACGTACACCGTCCTCGGCGGCCTGTCCGCCGCCATCTACAACGAAGTGCTGCAGTTCTTCGTCATCCTCGCTGCGCTCGTGCCGCTGACGGTCATCGGGCTCATCAAGGTCGGCGGCTGGTCCGGTCTCAAGGAAAAGGTCGTCCCGACGGTCACCGACGGCAGCGTCACCGCGTCGACGGGTGAACAGCTCTCGTCGTGGCCCGGGCAGGCGTTGAGCGGTTTCGATTCCCCGATCCTGTCCATCGTCGGCATCGTGTTCGGCCTCGGTTTCGTGTTGTCGTTCGGCTACTGGACGACGAACTTCGTCGAGGTGCAGCGCGCCATGGCGTCCGATTCGATGTCCGCAGCCCGGCGCGCCCCGATCATCGGCGCGATCCCGAAGATGTTGGTGCCGTTCGTCGTCGTGGTCCCCGGCATGATCGCGGCCGCGGCCATCGGCGACATGATCAACCTGAAGCAGAACGGCACCGGCGACATCACCTACAACGACGCCATGCTGTTGATGATGCGCGACATCCTGCCCAACGGTTTGCTCGGCGTCGCCGTCGCCGGTCTGATGGCCGCGTTCATGGCCGGTATGGCCGCGAACATCTCGGCGTTCAACACCGTGTTCAGCTACGACCTCTGGCAGCAGTACATCGTCAAGGATCGCGAGGACGGCTACTACATCACGGTCGGACGCGTCGCGACCGTCGTCGCAACGATTCTCGCGATCTTCACCGCGTTGATCGCGTCGGGATATTCCAACCTGATGGACTATCTGCAGACGTTGTTCGGATTCTTCAACGCACCGCTCTTCGCCACGTTCATCCTCGGTATGTTCTGGAAGAAGATGACGCCCGCGGCCGGGTGGATCGGGCTCGTGTCGGGAACGGCGTCAGCGGTGTTCGTGTTCGTCCTGTCCGAGGTCGGGGTGATCAACCTGCCCGGTCAGGGCATGCCGTTCGTGGCCGCATCCGCTGCGTTCGTCGTCGACATCGTCGTCAGTATCGGTGTCAGCATGGTGACCCGACCGAAACCGGCGAAGGAACTCGTCGGCTTCGTGTACTCCGAGACTCCTCGCGAGATGTTCGCCGACCCCGAAGATGCCACCAACCCGTGGTTCAAGCGGCCGGTTCCGTTGGCGGGCTTCGCGTTGGGCCTCGTCGTCGTTCTCAACATCGTCTTCCACTGATAGGGCACTGACATGACCTCACCAGATTCGAAGCCCAGCGCGATCGCGCGGTTGTTCGACATCCGCTCCGTCATCGGCGCGCTTCTCGGCATCTACGGAATTCTGCTGACGCTGGCGGGCCTGTTCCCGTCTGTGTTCGGTAACGAGACCCATTCCTCGCCGTCGAACAACGTGGTCGACATGAGCGTCGGAACGAGCGCCAACCTGTGGGTCGGGCTCGTCATGCTCGCTCTCGCGCTCACATTCGGTGGATGGGCACTCGCGCGGCCTGCGGTCGTCGGGGACAAATAACACCCGTGCGCGGGAATGTATACCCCTCTATACATTCCCGCGCACGTGGGGCTTACAGCCCGATGGTCACACCACCCGACAGCAACGAGTCGTGCAGTTCGATCTGCGTCGGAACGGTCCCGACAGGGACGTCGAAGACGATCGTCGCCTCGATCGCGTTGCCCGGGTTGATCTGCTCGAACGCGATCCCCTGATCGAGCACGATGGTCGCCATGTCGTCGACGGAGTACTGACGCCCCTGGCCGTCGAGCAGCTTCTGCGCCGACGTCGTGAAACTCTGCGCCTGATCACCGATGTTGCGGACCGACATCGTCACGAGCACGTACTCGCCCTGCGCGGTCTCGGTCAGAAAATCCTGTCCGACGCTGGGTACTCCGGGCTGAGCGCCGGTGACGACGAACTCGAATTTGCCGTCGCGCAACGGGGTTCCGAGGCCGACAACCGGTTCCGTTGCCTCGGGAGCCGGGGCTCCAGGGCTCGACGTGCTGGTGTCCCCTGATCCACTGTTGACCGCGGTGACCACGATGACGAGCACGATCAGCGCGAGAATTCCGGTCAGGATCTTGTGCCGGAAGAACCAATTGCGCTTCTCGGTGGGGACGGGCTGAGGTGTTGTCATGAGGAAATCCCTTCGTTCGTTTGCGATGGGACAACAACACCGCAGCGGGCGTGGTCGGCACTTCGGCAAATCGGACGAACCGCCTCATCCTTTCGGTCGGTCGACGGACCGGTCGGTCGATGCCGGACTGTCGGTGACGAACCGTATGGTTTCCGTCCATGAGTACGAACACGCCGCCGAGGTGGCGTCGCCGCGTGTGGACCACCGCTGCGGTGACACTGAGTGTGTTCTGCTCGCTGATGACGCTCGGGCTCGCATCGACATCGGACAATGGGGCGGTCTGGAACTACGGATTCGGTCTGTTGCTGAATCTGATTGCCGGCTTTGCGTTGATCTGGCGTCACGAGAAGCCGTTTCTCGTCCTCGGCCTCTCGGTGATCGGGCCTCTGTTCCTCGAGACCGACGCGACGGCCGCGCTCATCGCGCTGTATGCCGTCGCCCGTTTCGCCACCGGCCGCGCCCTCGGTGTCTCGACGGCCCTGGTGTTCGCCGCGTGCGGAGTTTCCTTGACGTACGACGCCTTCCGGCGTCGCGACTACTCGGTGCTCACGATGGGTGTCAAGGTAGCCGAAGACGGTCCCGTCCCCGACTGGAACGTCCCGCTGTGGATCGCGTGGCTGGTGGCAGCCATCCTCGTCGGCGCCGTCACCGGTCTGGCCGTTCTGCGCCGCACCCAGTCCGATCTCGACGCCGCGGTGCACACCCGCGACCGATATGCCAAGCAGTCCGACGCGTTGCGCGAAGAGGCGATTCTCGTTGCCGAGCGCACCCGAATCGCCCGCGACATGCACGACACGTTGGCGGCCGGCCTCAGCCGAATCTCGTTGTTCGCGGGCGGATTGCAGGTCAACAGCACCGAAGGGCCCGAGAAGGTCGCCAACACCGCGTCGTTGATCAGGCAGACCGCCCACGACGCGCTCGACGACCTGAGGCGCATCATCGGCGTGCTCCGCGGCACAGGCGACTACGCGGGCGGACGGCGAAGCATCGAAGGGGTATCGGATCTCGTGCACAGCGTCCGCGACGCCGGCACCCATGTCACCTACTCGCTCGACCTGGCGCCCGGAGACCTCGGAGCGTCCACCAGTCAGGTGGCCTATCGCGTCGCGCAGGAGTCACTGACCAACGCCCAGAAGCATGCACAGGGCGCGCCGATTCATGTTGACGTGCAGGGCAACAGCGACGTCGGACTCCGCGTCGTCGTCCGTAATCACCTCACCGGTGCACCGGCGTTCGCGCACGGATCGGGCACCGGCCTGACGGGGTTGAGCGAGCAGGTTCGCCAGATCGGCGGCACCTTCGATGCACAGGTCGTCCCCGGCGAATTCGTCGTCCAGGCCTGGCTTCCCTGGCACACGTGAACTTCTGTCGGTGGCGCGTCGTAAGCTTCGCGCACCATGACAGCACCGGGCATCATCACAGTTCTCGTCGTCGACGACGATCGGTTCGTGCGCGCAGGCGTTCGTGACATCTTCGCTGCCACCGGCGACATCGAGGTGGTCGGCGACGTCGACGACGGTGACCGAGTCATGCAGGCCGTGAGTACATTCCGTCCGCACGTGGTGCTGATGGATCTGAAGATGAAGCGCATCGGCGGACTGGAGGCCACCCGTCGGCTCATGACGCTGCAGAACCCGCCTGCCGTCATCGCGATGACGGCACTGGACGTCGACGACCTCGTCGTGCAGGCGGTCGCGGCAGGCGCGCACAGCTTCGTCAGCAAGGACGAAGCGCCCGAAACCTTTCATCTCGCTGTACGCGGGGTCGCCACGGGCAACACGGTCTTCAGCAAGGACTCGCTGCGCCGGATCGTCGCGTCGCAGAATCCGCCTGCACGGACCGTCCCCCCTGCACTGAACTCGCTCACCGACCGCGAGCGAGAAGTGCTGTGCATCATGGCATCCGGCGCGACCACCGCAACCATCTCGAAGGAGATGTTCCTCAGCGAGACCACGGTCAAGACGCACATTTCGGGGATCTTCACCAAGCTGGGTGTCAACAATCGAGTCGAGGCTGCGCTCAGCGCCTTCCGCGCCGGTTGGGTCAGCTGACGACGCCGCGTCACACCAATCCGCGCAATTCCTCCGCACCCGCCCGCAGGAATTCGACGAGGTCCGCGTTGTCCGCGGACACCCGACCCGCGATGCCTTGAAGACACAGCCCGCCGACGACGTCCGACCCGCGCTCTCGCACCGGGACAGCCAGTGCCGCACGCCCGATCCGCGCTTCCTCGCATTCGAACGAGACCTCAGTCGCGAGAATGCCCGCCAACTCCGCGTGCAACGCAAGGCCGTCGACCAGCGTGTGCGCCGTGACGGCTTTCAGCTCCACCGCGTCCAGACATCGAGGCCGGTAAGCCAACAACAACTTTCCGGCAGCGTGAGCGTGCAGGTTACGAGAGATCGTCGACGCCGACACCACCTCGTGATCGGGATCGGTGTCGACGATCTTGAGCGCCCCTCCGCGGAAGGACGCCACGTACAGCCCGTGCCTCGTCTCCGACCGCATCGAATCGAGGACCTGGGCCACGGTACGAGTCTGGTCGGCACCGGTTGCGGCATATGCCAACTCGGACGTGCGACGACCGAGAGCGAAACCCGACAAGTCAGGCGTCCGTGCGAGAAAGCCGTCGGCGACGAGGTAGTTGAGCATCCGGTATGCCGTTGCGGGCGGCACCTGTGTGTGCGCTGCAATCTGTTTCGCGGTGGCTCCCGCCCCGAGATACGCGACCGCTTCGAGCATTGCCAGCGCCTTCTGGACGGCCTTGGGTTGCTGACCCCCGAACCCTGTGCCGGATCCACCCGCCCGCGCATCACGTCGTTCGGTCACCACGTCTACCGCCCGCGCGGGGCCGGAGTCAGGACCGGCTTGCCCGCGTCGTCGATATGCAGTGACGACGCGCCGGGCAGGAGATCTGCGGTCTCGACGCTGTCGAACACACCGATGGCATCGATGCTTTCGGGCCGGACACGTCGGAGTACCAGGTACCACAGCGCACCGGAGCCACCGAGAGCCGCACACCAGGCGATGTACAACCAGGCGCCCGATCGCGCGGTGTCCACCACCGCGAACGACAGCAGCCCTGATCCCGCCGCGGCCGTAAGCAACCCACACACCCGAGTGAAGACGGTGTGCTCACCGATACGACTCAGGAACCGCAGCGCTGCGACCGCGACCATCGTGTATCCCAGGATCAACGCGATCTCGACGACGACGTCGTAGTTGTCGGGCGCGTGATCCGGGTCGTGCCACAGTGATCCGATCAACGACAGGCCGACGAACACGAGAACCCCGGCATACGGCGTCCGAAATCGTGGGTGGACACGCTCGAACACACCGGGTATGACTCGCTCGACGCTCATCGAGAACAACAGCCTCGAGCCCGCTTGCGCGAACCCGAGCGTCGACGCGATCCACGACGAACACACGCCGAGATTGACCGCGAGTACGAGCAGCATGCTGGCACCGGACTCGGTTCCTCCGAAGTACGCGTTGATCAGCACGCCCGCATGGCCGCTCATCCCAGCCCAACCCGCGAACACGTACAGAGAGCCGACGAGCAGCGGCGTCACCAGAATCGTCGACGTGACGGTCCGCAGCGGGCGCCGCGCTTCGGGTCCGAAGAACGCCGCGCTTTCGAATCCCGCCAGGCTCAAGACTGTCTGCATCGCCAGGAACAGCGCGAATCCGATGGGCGCAGACGACGTTGTGACGACGGCGTCGACAGGCACGGGCGACTGCAGCATCACCATCGTGATCACCACCAGCGTGCACACTTCGATGAAGAGAATCGTTCGAGCTGCGAACCGCACCCCGCGGATCGCGACGAGAGCCACCGCAAGCGCGACGACAAGACACCCGATCACCGCCGAGCCGCCGCCGAGTTGAAGTCCGGCCTCGTCGCCGAGTTCCACGAGATTGGCGCTTGCATTCGACAACACCGAGATCGACACCCCGAAGTAGCCGACGAGCAGTGCCGCACCGGCGGTAAGCGTCGCTCGCTTCCCGAGGCCGTGCGCGACGAAGCTGTACAGGGATCCTGATGCCGCCAGCCTCACCGTGAACTGCCGGATACACAGAGCGACGAGCGTCATGATCAGTGTTGCGCCGATGATCGCCAACAACCCGCCCGGTCCCCCTGCGGTCGACGACATCCACAGCGCGATGAACACCATGCACGTCGCCGGTGCCATCGTCGACATCGATTGCCCGACGAGGTCGATCGGTGTCAGCTGTTTGCGACCCAGCGCACCGAGTGGCGAGTACACAGGATCCGAGGGTCGTTCGGTCAACGCGGCTTGCCGAAGAGCTGCGCGTAATGCGCTCGTGTTCATGTTCATCCTGGTGGTGGGTTGTTCCGTGGAACCGAAATGTACGGGTGCCCGATTGCACGCGTGTTTCGTCGGTGACGCCCAATCGAACTTCAAGTGAGAAACGCGGACCGAAAATCGGACCGCCGACGACCGATCTCTGTGGCTCCCGACACATTCGACGCCTCATCAGGCCGTCGACCAGCATGGATGCACCTGTCATGACCTCACACGAACTCGCTCAGCACGTAACGCGCGAGAAGCATCCGCGTCGCATCTCGCTCGCATGATT
Organism: Rhodococcus sp. Eu-32; assembly: GCF_003336925.1. Lineage (NCBI taxonomy): Bacteria > Bacillati > Actinomycetota > Actinomycetes > Mycobacteriales > Nocardiaceae > Rhodococcus > Rhodococcus sp. Eu-32. The sequence goes on from NZ_QGNK01000009.1 coordinate 207,152, forward strand.
TCCCCGAAGCACCCGAACGACTCGATCGGGAGCGTATGGACGAGGAGGTGGGCGATGCTGTGGGCAGCTCTGTCGAGTGTGGTCGGTGCCGTGTTGTTGGTGGCCGGCATTCCGAAGGTCGGCGACCGCGATCGGATGGCTCGCCTGGTTCGCGGCTACGAACTACTTCCCGACGCGGCAGCCGGGGTCGTCGGGGCGGCGCTGCCGTGGGTGGAGATCATCCTCGGAAGCGTCCTGCTCCTCGGGATCGCGCCGTCGGTCGGCGGCATCGTATCCGCCGCCCTGTTCGTCACGTTCTTCGCCGGGCTGACCGCGAACCTGTTGCGCGGACGCCGTGATATCGACTGCGGTTGCTTCGCGTTCGGTGGCGGCGCCGACGAAGTCGAGCGCATCGGCTGGTGGCATTCCGCCCGAGCCGCAGCGTTCGCGATCGTGAGCGTCGTCGTCGTCGTGACCCCCGCGTTGTCCGTCCTCGAGCGGGTCGCCGGCGCCGGAATCGGTGTGTTCGGCGTCGGACTCGTCTGCGTCGGGCTCTACGCACGTTCGGTGATGTCGTTCGGGCGCAGGCCGATCGACGACTACTTGAGCAACGCCGCCATCGAGATGCGGGCGGTGCAGTCCGTCAGCCGTTACTGATCGATCCCGAGAAAGGTTCTTCCCACGATGACCGCATTTCTGTTCACCATGGTTCTCCTCCTCACCGCTGCTGTCGTCGGCTTGTTGCTGATGATTCTCGGGCTCGCTCGCGAAATCGGCCGTGTGCAAGTACGTCTCGGTCCACTCGGCGCCCGGATGATGGATACGGGTCCGAAGATCGAGCAGGTCGGCCCGACGTTCCACGGACTGCAGGATCATGTCGGCCGGACGGTCAGCGTCGGCGGCCACCGTGACCGGCCACAGCTGCTGCTGTTCACCGCACCCGGTTGCTCCACCTGCAAGTCGCTGCTCCCTGGCGTGAAGGCAATGGCCAAGGGCGAAGGGGACGTCGACATCGTCATGATCTCGGACGGGACTCCGCACGAACATGCCGAGTTCCTCGCGGGCGCGAACCTCGGCAGCGAACTGAGTTACGTCGACGGCCGAGACGTCGGAATCGCCTACCAGGTCGGCACGACGCCGTTCGGTGTCATGCTCGACGAGCACGGGAAGATCAAGGCCAAGGGTCTCTGCAATCACATGGCTCAGGTCGAAAGTTTGCTCAACGCATTGGAATCCGGCATTCCTTCGCTTCAGCACCTTCACACCCAGGCCGCCCGGAACCGCGGCGTCGCTTAGTTTTTCGTCCACCATCCAGAACGGAGAGCACATGGATAATCACGACCACGCGAAATCGACCGAACAGCGTTACCCGGTCGACGAGAGCACCGTTGCGGAACAGGCGGAGTGGATGGCGGGGCGCGGAGGAAGTTTTGCGAGCCGCTCGGGCCGCAAACTGTCCGAACGTGTTTCGCGACGATCGATGATCTCGAAGATCGGCCGCTGGACTCTCGGCGCGTCTGGCGTCGCGATAGTCAGCTCGTTGCCGGTGTCCCGAGCTCATGCGCAGGAAACTCCGGCATCGCCCCAACCGCAGGTCCCGGAATACGACGGCAGCAACCCCGCCGAGTGCGACTACTGGCGCTGGTGCAGCATGGACGGAACCTCCTGTGCGGCATGCGAGGGCGGCGGATTGACCACGTGCGCACCGGGTTCCAAACCGGGAGCCGAATTCTGGGTCGGTTGCTGCACCAACCCGGCCGACGGCAAGACCTACCTCATCGCGTACTACGACTGCTGCGGCGCCCCCAGTTGCTCCAACGCGTTCTGCGGCGAGCCTGACATGCAGGCGTCGATGTACAACCCCGTCAGCGGAAGCTACGACCAGGAGATCATCTGGTGTGTCTCCGACGAATCCCAGGCGTACACCTGCACGATGGCGCCGATCGTCGGCGAAGATTGCCAGGTCAGGCCGGCCGCACGTCCCAAGGTCGGTGCCGGATCGTGACTCGACACCGCCGCAGGGCAGCATTTGCCGTCGCCCCTCTGGCCGCATTGCTCGCCGTCTCGTCGTGCAGTGCGAGCGACGAGAGCGCCGACGATTCCGCATCGTTCACCGAGGTCGTCTATCCCACAGTCGAATTCACCGCACCTGGTGAAGGAATCGGACTGGGCGAGGAAGACCAGAAGATCACAGGTGAGATCCCCGAACCACTACACGTCGGCGAGATCACCCCGATCGGCGCAAACCAGATCCTGGGTGTCGAGGGTGGATTCGGCAAACTCGAACTGACCGTCAACGCGCTGGACCCGGCGACGGGCGAAGTGACGACACGGGTTGTCGTCGGGCCCGGCATCTGGGACCCCGTCATCCACGGCTTCGTCGGCGAAACCGCAAGCGACCCTGCCATCATCGCCGCCGAGGTGTGGCGTCCACGAGGATCTCGCGGCGCCGCCGACTTCACCGTCACCACGTACTCCGGCAACCTGCTCGACCCGAAGGAAGCGGTGCTTCCCGACGTCGCTCGCGTCCACTCCCGTGAGGGATCGAACGCGGTGACGTCCGACGGGAAGTACTTCGTCAGTTGGGACGACGGACTGTACGGAATTCGCGTCGTCGATCTGGAGTCGGGCGAAGAGTCCGGCGCGATCCGAATCGTGGGTTGTGGGCCGTTCACGTGGATGGTCGGGCACGAGCTGTACAGCGTCTGCGAAGAGACCCGAGAGTTGTTGCACGTGAACATCGGCGACAACGGCGTACCGACCGAAGTCGGACGCGAGAAGGTACTGCCGGACGATTTCGTCAGTACCCGCAAGACCACGTTCGCCGAAGAAGCGAAGAAGGCGCTTCTCGTCAGCGAGAACGGAGACGTCTTCGTCTTCGACTTCTCGGACGGGCTGCCGACACTTCCCGTCACTCCGATCGGAAACGCGGGCGACCCGTCGGGACGCTTCTCGGAGAACGTGATCAACGCCGACGCAACACGATTGACGATCACGTACACCGACAGCATCATCCATCCCGACTCGGCGCGAGGCGGTTCCGTCGCGAAGGTCGTCGTCTACGACGCCGCAAATCTCGCGCCGGTTCGCACGTTGTCGCTTGCCGACATCGGAATCACGAGCTTTTCGTCGATGGCATACAGCGTCGACGGGAAGACGTTCTACGTTCTCGGTGACGGCCCGGAGGTCGACGGCGAATCCCCGCAGAAGCTCGTCGGATTCGATGCAACCACCGGCGCCCAGGTCAGCTCCGTCGACCTCAGCGGGAATGTCGATACCGTCACCAGCCTGTTGACCCCCGAGGAGCTCGAATGACTCAGCCGGCACCCCGGTTGATGCTCGGCCGTCGTCGATTCCTGTCACTCGCAGGCGCAGGCGTCGGCCTGGCAGGAATCGGCGCACTCGGCGTGACCGGATGCAGCTCCTCGTCGGGGGCGGCATCCGGTACCACCGAGAAGCTCGACTACATCAAGTCGACGGACCCCGAGATCGCGGCGGCGGAAGCACTGCGTTCGTCGACGGGCCGGACGGCTGCGTACGCGTTGACGGCAGGCCTGGCCACCGTCGATCTGGGTGGTCGGTTCGTGAACACGTGGTCGTACGGCGGCGCTGCGGTCGCCCCAGAGCTGCGGATGTCCGTCGGCGACACCATGAAGGCGTCGGTGACCAACTCGGTACCTGCGGACACCAGTATCCACTGGCACGGCATTCGCATCCGCAACGACATGGACGGCGTGCCGCCGGTCACGCAGGACCCGATCGTGCAGGGCTCCACGTTCGAGTACTCGTTCATCGCTCCTGATCCCGGAACCTACTGGTACCACTCGCATTCCGGCCTTCAGGCAGATCGTGGCCTGTTCGGTGCGCTGATCGTCGAGGACCCCCAGGACACCTCGGGAGCCGACGCGGATGCCGTTCTCGTGCTCGACGACTGGGTCGATGGTCTCGGCACGACGCCGGATGCCGTCATGTCGGCACTGAATCCAGATCTGCACGGCGGCGGCCATGCAGGACACGGAGGCGCGTCGACCCCGGTTCCCGTGGGCGCCGACGAGGCGACGGTAGCAACGTCGTTGACGTCGTCGGGACACGGCGAGTCTGCTGTGCTGGGCGGCATGACACAACACATCGCGTATCCGCTGCACTTGATCAACGGGCGGCCACCGAACGATCCAGCAGTGGTGGAAGCTGCAGCCGGATCGCGGCTGCGTCTGCGAATAATCAACGCTGGAGCGGAAACTCCGTATCGTTTCGCAATTGCAGGCCACCGGATGACGATCGTCGCGGTCGACGGATTCGACGTCAAACCCACCGAGGCGGACGCCATCCTGGTCGGCATGGCCCAGCGGTACGACGTGCTGATCACCGTCGCGTCGGGCACCTGGCCGATGGTCGCGGCCGTCGAAGGACGCCCGGGATACGCGTCGACCGTGCTGCGTAGCCTCGACGCGGCCCCACTGTCGAATCCCGATGTCGGAGGATCGATTCCGGAACTCGGACGTGAACTGGTGCTCGAAAGTGACTTGCGTCCGGCCGCGAAGGTCATGCTCGACAGCAAGTCTCCCGACCGCGACTACCAGGTGGAGTTGCTTCAGGCCGGTGACCGCTACGTGTGGGCGATGGCAGGCGCCGATGCAGGCAAGCTCGTCATGAAGCACGGCGAACGCATCCGCATCACGATGACGAACAACTCGACGATGTGGCATCCGATGCACACGCACGGCCACACGTTCGCGGTCCCGGACTACGGCGGTCTCCGACGCGACACCGTCAACGTGCTCCCCGGAACCTCGCTCGCGATCGAGTTCGACGCCGACAACCCCGGCGAATGGATGTTTCACTGCCACAATGCCTATCACTTCGAAGCCGGCATGACGGCGAACCTGATGTACGTCCGATGAGAGGTAACCCATGAAGAAGCTCCTGATACTCGTCGTCGCCCTCGCGGCACTGCTCGGCCTGACTGCCTGCGGCAGCGGCGATTCCGGCAGCGACACCCCCGCAGCGACGGTGCGAGTCGAGAACATGAGCTACAGCCCTGCGTCGGTGACGATCGAGAAGGGCGAGACCGTCGAGTGGATCTTCGACGACAACGGTCTTCCACACGACGTCGTCGAATCCGGTGACGAGCTGTTCAAGAGCGAGCTGCTCACGGAAGGCTCGTTCACCTACACCTTCGAGGAGGCAGGCACATTCGACTACCACTGCACGCCCCATCCGATGATGTTGGGCACCGTCGTCGTCGAGGAGTGAGAGTTGTTGCTGCAGCGTCGATTCTACTGTTCGCGACCGGCTGCTCTTCGGAACCGGACATCGACGCGACAGTGCTGATCAGCAATATCCGCTTCGCCCCTCGGGAGGTGAGCATTCCCGTCGGCGGCACCGTCGAGTGGATCTTCGACGACGGCGGCCTCCTCCACGAAGTGCACTCCGACGGCGTATTCGACAGTGGTGTCAACGGCGACAGCACTTTTCGGTTCACGTTCGACACGCCAGGTGACGTGGAGTACCAATGCTCGATTCACCCGTACATGTCCGGGATCGTTCACGTCGGTTGACGTGACCCCATTCGGAAAGGTAACTCGATGACCACAACGATCGATCACTCTGCGCTGCAACAGGATATGCCACAGATACGACCGTCCCTGCAGAACGCGGTCGGGCTCGGATCCCGAACGGTGCTCGTGGCAGGCGCAGCGGCCGTCGGCGCTGGGGTTGCACTTGCTCTGTCCCCCAGCACGACGTCGGGGCTCGTCGGAGCGGTCGTCGTCGCGGGTGCCGTCACATCGCTGGCTGCCAACTGGTCCACGTGCGGAATGTCCGTCGCGGGCGTCGTCGTAGCCCCGAAACAACCGGGCCGCAAGGGCTCTTCGACCCCTGTGCGCCGATTGGGCTGGCACGTACTCGGTTCCGTGGCCACAGGCTCGGTGACCGGCGCAGCGATCGGACTGCTGGGCGGATTCGCACTGGAAGCAGTCCCGGCGGCAGCGATGCTGGGCGTGTGGGCAGTTCTGTCCCTCGCGTACGGACTCCACGAACTCGGCCTCGTGTCGATGCCGACGCCGATGCGTCGGCAGCAGTTGCCCCGGCACCTACGTCGGAGTATGGAGCCGTGGAAGGTGTCGCTGTTGTTCGGCGCGATCATCGGACCAGGGTTCCTGATCTACATCCGGTCCAGCGCGTACTACCTGATGGCGTTGGGCGTGGCAGCTGTCGGATCACCCGCGTTGGGTGCTGCGCTGTTCGTTCTCGTGTCACTCGGTCGATGCATGCCGAGCGCGCTGGCGATCGTGCATACCCGTCGCGGCGGATCGATGCCCGGATTCCTGTCGCTGATGTGTGTCCTCGACCGCCGTGTGCAGGCGGTGACGGGCGCAGTTCTCATCGGTCTTGCGGTGTTCGCGGGACTGAGTATCTGACCCCCTCGTGGATGGCAATGTAGGCGGTCTCGAGCGTTCGTCGGGACAAACAGCACACGTGCGCGGCAATGTATACCTTCATACATTCCCGCGCACGTGGCGCTTACAGCCAATGGTCACACCACCCGACAGCAAGACGCACATCAACGGCTTCTTCACCAAGCTGGGTGTCTCCAACCGCGTGAAGACAGCACTCGATGCTTTCCGCGCCGGGTGGGTGACGTGAGCCGGGCGTCAGATCGGCAGCAGCGGTTCCAGAAGTGCGAACTGTTCCCGGTCCACCCACGACGGGTTGGATTGCTGCGGTGAGCGAAACACCTCGAGACCGGCCAGACCCGGCACGTTCCTGATCGTCGACGCGAGGAGGGGCTCGGGGAAGAGATCGATGTCGGTGGCAATCTTCCACCGAGGCCCAGGAACCGCGGTGCCGGTCACGACGCCGGCGCCCCAGAATCCGCGTCGAGGATGTGCACTCACCCAGAACAGCACTCGCTGACCGGCACTCATCAGCCGCGTCCGATAGTTCGAGGCGACACACCAGTTCTCGTTGGCTCTGCCGGCGGCGATCATCGGCCCGAGGTCCGTCGTGTTCGGGTTGCACTTGACTACCCAGGCGCCCAACGACTCGGGCGTCACCGTTCGTGTCGTCACCGTTGCCAGCGTAGGACGCTACCGTGGGCAGCATGATCTGGTACGTCTCCTACGGCTCTAATCTGCTGGCAGAGCGGTTTCGGACCTATCTGACCGGGTCGGCCGCTGATGGCGAGTTCGGCTTCCATCCCCCTGCTCCGTCGCCGGCGCCGCCCGCGGACGACCGCTGGCTGTGGATCGACCACGCCCTGTATTTCGCCGGGGTGTCTCAGCGGTGGACGGGTTCGGCCGCGTTCGTGTCCACCGAGCGCGGCGACGTGCGGTCTGTTGCCCACGGATACCTCGTCGAGCACGACCAGTTCGCACACTTGCTCGCCGTCGAGAACGTCGTCGACGACATCCACGTCGTGGAGCCCACCGAGATCGAGGTCGGAGCCGTCGGACTCCTCGACATCGACCGGCGCGGCCAGGCTTTCCGGGGTAAATACGACGCCGTCCTCCGCCTTCCCGATATCGACGGCATCCCGGCGGTGACCGTCACCAGTTCGACGGTCCGTGAACGCGGGACACCCGCCGACCGTTACGTGCAGACGATCGGACGAGGTGTAGCCGCGTCCCCGTTCGATGTCGATGCCGACACCTATGTCGCCGACGCGATCGCCCGGTCGTCGACGATCACCCTCCCCGAGGAATCGGACGAAAGCCGTCTTCCCAGGTGATCGAGTTTGAAAGTGTGATCGACCGTCAATCCTCGGTCGGAGCGCGGCAGGCCCGCGCCTGAAAAGAAGGTACGTCGACCGAAAGGCATCCGATGAGCATCAACGACGACGACATCACGACGAGCGGCTCGGGCGGCGAAGGACCTGCCGACGGCGGCTCGAACCCCAGCGGCCACGACGGCGGCGCCGACGGCACGGCAGGACCGGGCGAAGGCCCCGCTGACGGCGGCTCGAACCCCAGCGGCCACGACGGCGGCGCCGACGGCACGGCAGGACCGGGCGAAGGCCCCGCCGACGGCGGCTCGAACCCCAGCGGCCACGACGGCGGTGCGGACGGCACGGCTTGAGCCACATAGCTGACGACCAGCGCGGATCGGGCAACCGGTCCGCGCTGGGCCGTCTGATCTCCGTCGAAGAACGAGTTTTCGCCGACGACTACTGGGGCCGACAGCCCCTCCTGTCGCGCGCCTTCGAGCTTGCCGGATCGTTCGACGACCTGATGACGCCTGCGGCAGTCGACGAGCTCGTCTCGCATCGCGGTGTCCGCACCCCGTTCGCGCGCATGGCCAAGGACGGGTCGCTGCTGGACAGATCGCAGTTCACGTCGTCCGGCGGATTCGGCGCCGAAATGACCGATCAACTGGACTCCGCCGCCATCCTGTCCGCGTTCGCCGACGGGCACACACTGGTCCTCCAGGGTTTGCACCGCCTGTGGCCGCCGCTGATCGACTTCGTCCGCGATCTGGTCGACGACGTCGGGCACCCGACGCAGGTCAACTCGTACATCACGCCTGCGTCGTCGAAGGGGTTCTCTCCGCACTACGACGTGCACGACGTGTTCGTGCTGCAGATCAGTGGCGAGAAGCGCTGGATCCTGCACCCTCCCGTGTACACACATCCGCTGTCGAATCAGCCGTGGTCGGACCGCACGTCGGCGGTCGAGGAACGTGCACGCGACACTCCCGCGATGGACACCGTGCTTCGGCCCGGCGACGTCCTGTACCTTCCTCGTGGTTGGATTCACTCCGCGGAAGCATTGGGCGACACGACGATTCACTTGACCATCGGGGTCGCGTCGCTCAATCGATACGACGTCGCGCACCAGTTGTTCGGCGCGCTCCAGGACGAGGCCGCTCTGCGTGCGCCCCTTCCCGCAGGCATCGATCCGACCGACACCGACGCCGTGCTCCCCCACGTGGATCGAGTCATCGACGACGTCGCTCACGTGCTGCAGCAGCTCAGGACCGACGAGTCTGCACGTCGGCGCATCGCCGAACGCCTCGGCAGGCGCTTCTCCGACATCACACGACCCGAGCCGGTGAATCCACTGCGCACCGTCGACTTCATGAACGACCTGGGCGCGGAGAGCGTCGTGATGTGGAGGCAGGGACTCGACCCGGCGATCACGCAGGGCGGCGGCAAGATTCACCTCGGACTACGCGGTAAGACCGTGTCCCTTCCCGATGAATGCGCCGACGCGATACACCAGCTGCGGTCTCGAAAGCCCTGCCGCGTAGGCGAACTCGTCGGACTCGACCTCGGCAGCGCGATCGTCGTGGCCCGACGCCTCCTTCGGGAAGGCGTACTGGTACCGGCGTCGTGACGTGCAGTGAGGCCGCGCGTTCGCGTGGGGATTCTCTGGCGGGAACCGCATCCGCGGGTCGGCGCTGGTTTCTGCTCGAAATCGACGGCGCGTGGGGACATTCGGCGTTCGTGAATTCCGACCGCGTTCTCGCACCCGCGCTCGGTTTCGGTATCGCGCGGCACGTGGAGGCCGCCGGTATGCGCAGCCTGGCAATTCGACGCCCCGGCCGTCACCGCGGTGAGGGTCGGTGGCGCTGGGCCGTCGTCGATGCTCGCGTCGGCACGGAAAGCATTCGCTGGGGTGAGGTCGAGCGTCCCGAGGACGTTCTGGAACTCGACGTCGACGATCCTGCCGGGACGCTGTCGACCGACCCCATCGTCGCGGTATGCACTCACGGCCGTCACGACCAATGCTGCGCGGTGCGCGGGCGCCGAGTTCTGCCTGCGCTCATGACCGCGCACAGCGAGATCACCTGGGAATGCTCGCACCTCGGCGGCGATCGGTTCGCCGGCACAATGGTGGTCTTTCCCGAAGGTCTGTACTACGGGAACGTCGACGACGCGGATGCAGAACAAATCGTCCGTCTGCACGGCGAGGGAATGGTGGATCCCCGTTTTTTCCGTGGACGCTGCTCGCTGTCAGCCGTCGCACAGGCGGCGCAACACCACGCACGAGTTACGCTGTCCGACAACCGAATCGACACCCTTCATCCGGTTTCCGAACGACAGGACGGGTCGGCATGGACCGTCGTTCTCGATCACGACGGCCGGCATGTCGAAGTGCGGCTAGAGCAGGGCCTGTCCGACCCCATCACCACGACGTGCAGAGCCACGCAGGCAGGCCCGGTTCGTAGGTTCGACGTCATCTCCATGTCACCGATTGGGTAGCGTGCGCCGAGTGGATCAACCGATGACCGGCCGACGCGTCTCACTCTCCGCCGCCTCAGGACTCGCGGCCGCGATGGGCGTCGGCAGGTTCGTGTTCACACCGATTCTGCCGATCATGGTCGACTCGGCCGGCGTCAGCCCGAGCAGCGGCGCGGTCATCGCCACCGCGAACTACGCGGGCTACCTCCTGGGCGCAGTCGTGCTGTCGATTCGGCCGGGCGTCAACACCACCGCGGCGTTCAGAGCTTGGGCAGTCGTGCTCGTCGTCAGCGAGCTCGCGATGGCTGCCGTGGACAGCACCGCATTGTTCTCGTTCCTCCGCTTGCTCGCCGGTATGGCCAGTGCGGCAATTTTTCTCGGATGCGCCAGCACCGTCGCACATCATGCCAAGGCGTCGCCCGGTGTAACGTTCGGCGGGGTAGGCACCGGCATCGCGGCGTCGGGAATTCTCACACTCGTTGCAGCGCCGCACCTTTGGTGGCAAGGACTGTGGCTCTGCTCGGCAGCGTTGACGGCTATTCTGATTGCGCCCGCGCTCGCCCTCCGCATCCACGCCGAATCCCGTTCGGGCGGTGGCGAAAACCCGTTGTCGACACGTGATCGCACCATCTGGCGGGTCCTGCTGGCCACGTACTTCCTCGAAGGCCTCGGTTACATCATCGTCGGCACATTCCTCGTTGCAGCGGTCGGCGGTCACGGAAATTCGTCGGTCGGCCCTGCAGTCTGGATCGTGGTCGGCCTGGCCGCGGTGCCCGCAACCGTCCTGTGGCACGCCGTCGCTCGTCGCATCACGACGAAACGCGCACTGGTGGCTGCATTCTCGTTGCAGACGATCTCCGCGCTGCTCCCAGCGCTGACCTCGAACTCCGCCGTCGCCGTCGTCTCGGCCGTCCTGTTCGGCGGCACGTTCATGGGCATCACGCTGCTGACTCTCACGACCGCCGCCCGCCTGCCCATCGGCCGCACGGCCGCCGCCCTGACCACGGTCTACGGTGTCGGCCAAGTCCTCGGGCCGCTGGTCGTCGCACGGGCAATCGGAGACTCGTACACCGTCGCGTTCATCGTCGCCGCGGTCGTTCTCGCTCTCGGCACGATCGGCGCCGCTGCGGTCGCGCGACTGCAGACCGATGTCCGTGCCGAGGTGTAACTTGCGGTCATGACTACCTCGTGGCAAGACCCGAAAGCAGTCGACCTCATGCTCGACGACCTCGAGACGTGGGCAGTGGTCGGTCTGTCCGGCGATCCGAGCAAAACCGCGTACTCCATTGCCGAATTGTTGCAGCAACGCGGCAAACGAATCGTTCCGATTCACCCCGACGCACCGACCGTGCTCGGCGAACAGGGCTTCGCGACGCTGGCCGACGTCCCCTTCCCGATCGATGTCGTCGACGTGTTCCGACGATCCGAGGCGGCAGGCCAGTTCGCCGACGAGGCGGTAGCGGTGGGCGCTAGGGGCGTGTGGTTTCAGCTCGGCGTCGTCGACGAGGCAGCGTTCGAACGCACGACCGCCGCTGGGGTTGCGATGGTCATGGACACCTGCCCGGCCATCGAATGGCGGCGCAGACCGTAGCCTGAACCACACGAAACGGACATCTTCGAAAGGTTTCCCATGGCGATCGACAACACCCGCAGACCGTCCGATTCCGGTGCGTCCGGCGTCAACCTCGGCAAGGTCACGCTGTCCAAGGCTGCGCCCACGGTCAGCCTGGCCAAGAAGGGCGAGTCCCAGGGCACCATGCGCGTGAACCTGAACTGGTCGAGCGGGGCGCCAGCGCAGCCGACGAAGCAGGGCTTCTTCGCCAAGCTCGCCGCGGCCGCGAGCGCACCGAGCGCAGTCGATCTCGACCTGGGCTGTCTGTACGAGCTGGCCGACGGGTCGAAAGGCGTCGTTCAGGCCCTCGGCAACAGCTTCGGCTCGGTCCAGGGTCACCCGTTCATCGCTCTCGACGGCGACGACCGATCCGGCAACGTCGCGGGTGGCGAGAACATGCACGTCAACCTGGCGAACCCCGCCCTCTTCAAACGAATACTGATCTTCGCAATGATCTACGAGGGCGCTCCCCACTGGGCTGCCGTCGACGGTGTCGTCACGTTGTTCCCCACCAGCGGACCGCAGGTCGAAGTGCGACTGGATTCAGCCAGCAATGCCGCCCGCATCTGCGCAATCGCACTTCTGCAGAACTCGGGGCAGGGTTTCACCGTCACCCGTGAGGTCAAGTACATCGACGGCGGCCAGGCCGAGCTCGACAAGGCATACGGCTGGGGAATGCGCTGGACGGCGGGGCGTAAATAGAGGTCCGACCACACCCGGTTGCGTGATCGCGTTCACCGAAGGTCACTATGGAGGTACAGAGGATCGGTTACGTGAACTAAGCAACAGGGTGGGTGCACATGAGCGACGCGGCAGCAATCGGAGACGGCATCTACCGAATTCCGGTGCCCATCACCGACAACCCCCTCGGCCACACACTCGTGTACGCGATGGAGTCACCGAACGGCTTGATCCTCGTCGACGCCGGTTGGGACGACGACAACGCCTGGCACGGCCTCACGTCGGGTTTAGAGGCCATCGGCCACTCGGTGACCGACGTGGAAGGCGTCGTCCTGACGCATTTCCACCCCGACCACATCGGGCTGTGCGGCCGGGTGCGCGAGGCGTCGGGCGCGTGGATCGCGATGCACGAGGCGGACCATGCACAGTTCAAGGGCATGGTCGAACCACGCGACAACGACTGGCTCGAGGCCGAGAAGCAGAACATGATCGCGGCGGGCGCGTCGACGGCTGACCTCGCCGCGTGGCAGAACGTCGCACCCGAGCCGCCGACGGGTCCCGAATCCGCGCCCGATCGAGTACTGGTGGACGGCGAAGCGATCGCACTCGCCGGCCGTGAGCTGCGTGCTGTCTACACCCCCGGCCATACCCCGGGACATGTCTGTTTTCACCTTCCCCAATCCGATGTCATGTTCACCGGCGATCATGTTCTGCAGAAGACCACCCCACACGTCGGGAACTTCGTGTACCCACTCGAGGAACGCGACGCGTTGGCCGAATTCATGGACTCGCTACGACGGGTGCAGACGATGAACATCACTCGCGGCCTCGGCGCTCACGGACTTGCGATCGACGACGTCGCCGGTCGTGCAGGCGAATTGATCGAACATCACGAGGAACGACTCGACCATCTGCACGACGCGTTCGGCGACGATCGAATCTCCGTCTGGCAGGTCGCCGAACGGATGCAGTGGTACAAGCCGTGGGCCGACATCTCACCGATGGGAAAGGTGATGGCGCTGTCCGAGGCGGCTGCACACCTGCGACACTTGGTGGCGCGCAACCTGGTTCGTCAAGTACCGGAGACATCGCCTTCGTTGTTCGCGAGAGTCTGATCGACCGGGGTCATCTCCAGTCGGACACCCATCAGGCGCACTTGTCGAGTGTGATCGAAGCGGTCGACAAGGGCGGCGGCGGCGTCGGAGATAACCGCCGGGTCGAACGTCGGTTCTCTCAATGCGGCTGTGGTGGTGTGAGTTTCGAACGGCACGTATCGGACCTTCAGCGTGACACGTACGGCCATGCGGTCGGCCGCCATGATGTCCTCGCGTACTCGCAGAGCCAGCGTCCGCACCTCCTCGGTGACGGCTGACCAGTCGTCGAGATCCTGCTGAAACGTCGTCTCGCGACTGTGTGACCGCGGAATCCACGGTTCCGCGGACACCGGTGACAGGTCGACGCCCCGGCCTTTGGTGCCGATCCACGGCCCCGTCTTCGGACCGAACGCCGCAGCGAGCACGCCGTCGTCGGCCGCTGCCAGCTCGGCGACCGTCGTGATGCCGAGTGTCGCAAGTTTTTTCGCGGTTTTCTTACCTATCCCCCAGAGCGCGTCCGTGCCGCGTTCCCCCATGACTTCGAACCAGTTGTCCTGCGTCAACGTGTAGATGCCTTGCGGTTTTCCGAAGTCCGTGGCGATCTTCGCCCGGAGCTTGTTGTCGCCGATGCCTACCGAGCAGTGCAGGGCCGTCGCCTCGAACACCTCGTCGTGCACTCGTCGCGCGAACGCGATCGGATCATCGGTCTCGACGCCGAGAAACGCCTCGTCCCAACCCATCACCTCGACGACCACGCCCAGCCCTCGCAGCGTCTCCATCACCACGTTCGACGCGGCCGTGTACGCCTCACCGTCGACCGGAAGAAAAATTGCGTCCGGCAACTTCTTCGCAGCCACACGTAGCGGCATCCCGGAGCCGACGCCGAACGCACGGGCCTCGTACGACGCCGTCGACACCACGCCGCGTTCCGTCGGATCTCCCCTGCCGCCCACGACGACCGGTTTACCTGCGAGCTCAGGATTGCGTAATACCTCGACCGCGGCGATGAACTGATCCAGATCGACATGCAGCACCCACCGTCGGCGCGGGGTGGCGGTCATGAGGACATTCTGCGTCATGGGTGCGCCGAGATCGAGGTTATGACGCCCAATCAGGTGATTCGGCGACATAACCTCGATGTCAGCGGAAGACGCTGCCTTTGTTGGCCAACGCCTTGACGCGGTCGACCGTCCACTCGACGAGGACTTCTGCCTTGCGCTTGCGGCCCGTCTCCCGCCGAGTGTCGATCTCCTGCTCGGCGATGATGTCTCGAAGCTGGTCGACCGTCAGCTCGTTGAGCTTCGTAGTGAGGTGCTCTTCGCCTTCGTCGCGCAGTACGACGAAGGGATCGAACACGCCAGGCTCTCGAGCGGGCTTCTTCGCAGGCGCTGCCCGTCTTCTGGCGGGAGCCTTCGTCTCGGCGACCTTCGCGACGGGGCCATCCTCGCTGGGTGCAACAGCGAACGCGGTCGCCAGAGCCTTGGCGAATCGGGGTGTTCGAGCTGCCTCCTCTGCAACCACGTGAAACAACTTCGTCAGCAGCGATGCCGCCGTTGCGTCAGCACTGTTCAGCTTCATCAATGCACCGCTCAGTTCCTGAACCTGGACGCGCTGCTGTGCGTCGTCGGTGATACTCATAGCTTGGCTTCCGCTTCCGTCAGAATGTGCTTGGTTATCTCACGCAGCTGGTCGAATTGACCGGCGTTGCCGTATTTGGTTTTCAGGGTTGCGTATGGCTCGAACTGAGCCGAGGCGGCAATCGCGTTCGATTCGGCCAGGTAAACGGGAAGTACGTTCTGGATATTGGGGTCACGCCGCAGATTCCGAATCGTGGTCCGGTGGATCGCCGAGTTGGACTTGTATTTGGTGATCACCAGGCCCAGTTCCACGATATTCCTACCGAGCTCGTCGCCGAACTTCTCGATGCGATTCTGAATCTGTGGAATTCCGTAGGTGGACAGAACATCTGGGATGGTTGGAATGATGTACCCGTCGGCCATCGCAAGACCGTTCAGAGTGATGGGGCCGACGTTGGGCGGGCAATCGATCAGGATGTAGTCGTAGTAGGCCTTCACCGGTTCGATCGCCTCCGCGAGGATGTCGACGGCACTGGTCTCGGACCCATCATTGACGCGAAGTGCACTGACCCGCTCCTGAAGTTCAATCAAGTCCAACGATGACGGCAACAGGTCCACTCCGGTCACCTTCTTCACCGGTGACACCGACTGCTGGATGCTGGCCTGCACATCGAAATTCGACGTTCCTTCGACAGCGTCCCGGAACAACGTCGCCAGTGTCAGGCCCTTGTTGTTCAGGTCGAACCAGTCGACCTCACTGATCATCATGGTGGTCAGGTTGATCTGCGAGTCCAAGTCGATGAGCAACACCTTGCGCCCGAACTCCGCCGACATGAACTCGGCGACGCCTGACGTGATGGTCGTCTTGCCGACGCCGCCCTTCAGGCTGATCGTCGCAATTACCTTGGCCATAGAGCACCGTTCCTGTTCATAGCATTCTTCTCACTTTGCATCGACGATCGCACCTGCGCCCGACTTCTTGACCCGAAATCCGATGCGCGGAGTTGGCTCCGAGGCATAGGGCAAGGCATACGAGAACAGGGTCGCGAAATCCATTGGGTTGACCGGACCCGTCTGAGCCTTCTTATAGTGCCGCGATCGAATTTTTGGGTCGTTGGCGAACAGTAAGATCAGTCCGCCGCGGGTTGGCCGATACAGTTTCGCCGCCGCAGGCCCTCCATCCTTTGCGGGGCTTCCGGCAATGTGTTCGATGACCTGGCGCTCACGCACCGCCGTCCCGGAAAAGCCTGTTCGGTACTCACGATCTTGGCGCTTGCGGTTCACGATCGGGAGCTTTTCGTGCCAGCCGACGACTTCCAGGGCGGGCCTTGTTCGTGGGTGAGGTAGGAGAATAACGAAGTCCTCCAAGGTGTTCGCGTCGATCTTGTCGCGCATCGCAGCGACGTGTGGCTCGAAATCCCAGTTCGGGTCCCATACGAACTGCTCGATCACGTCCAAGACCACGTCGGCCTCGATGACGCCGTAACGAGCTTCGAAATTTCCTCGCACACCGCTGCTCTGCGTGACCTCGAACGTGTCGGTTTGCGCCAGACACTCCAACAGCGGAGCGATCGCACCGAAGTGCCGAACGTTGTTGGAGCCGTCTCCACGGGGCGGTTGCATGGTGAAGCTGAAAGCTTGCCCACCAACACCGCGGTAAGCCAACTCGGCGTTGTACATCTTGTTCGCAGCGGCGGGTTTCAACCAGGGCTGGGACTGAAACACCATCGGCGGAACGTCCATCGGTGTCACCATCGGCTCATCATTGGAGTTCAACTGAGAGAACCGGCGGAGTTCCTTCCGAAATTCCTCCTCGTCCTGCACGATCGTCTCGAACGCCGCGTACATATCGAACGGTTTACCCGCGGGGCCGGCGACGTTTCGGCCGATGAACAGCCGAACCAGGTCGCGGTAACCTTTGCGAAATCCGAACCAGCGCCCCATTTGCATCAGGGTGTCCGCCTGAGGCGTTCGCCGGGTGTAGTAGGTCGTGGTCAATCCTTCGACTGTAAACCCACGGCTGAGCTTGGCTCCACCGACCAGAATTTTCCACACATCTCGCTCCTGAAAGTCGAGCGCATCCTGGGTGTAGTCCTTCTCCGCCTCGCCATTGACCACGATGACGGGGCTCGTACCCTCGGAAATCTTGTCGCGAGCGGCCCCCACGAACTCTTCCAGATCGTCGAAGGATCCGGGGTTGGCGAAACCGTCCTCCGATCGGACTGCTGAAACTTTCGAGAAGTCATCTGCCCACAGCTTTGCAAGGCGATCGAGACCCGACGGCTGGCTGTAACCGGCGGTCTTCCACAGCGTCCTGAACTCTTCCGCCAACGCCGCATGCTCGGCTTGCTTCACGGACTGGTGTACCAACATCGTGTGATGTCCGAACGGTTTTGCGCCCTTCGCTTCGCGGAAAAGCTTGATCGCACCCGAAAGAACAAAGGAATCCAGAGCCTGTAGTTGCTCTTCTTTGCGTCCCTCATCGTCCCACCCCGCGAAAAGATCCCGAACGTACGATGCCTTCTTCGAATTGCATGGTGTTCTCTCGACTCCCGAATAATCTTCGTCGAAGTCGTGAAAGTCGCTGCCTCCCATGTAAGGCCCCGGTCGGTCCAGACTGATAATGAAGTCGCGGGGGAAGATGTTTTCACTGTCGACCGGATCGACGAAGACATTCGCGAACGGTGTTGCGGTGTAACCGACATACTGTGCGCGCTTCAGATGTCGCAGCAACTGAGAAATGCGATCGTTGATCGCGGTGCGCTCGATTCTGTCCTTCGCCCACTTCTCCGGGTTTAAAGTGTTGACCGAAGCCTGGTCTGCCTCGTCGTCGATGATGAGTGCCGGAATCTGGTCGAGTTCGGTTGGAACCCGTTGCAGGTCTTCGACCAACTTCTTCAACACCGTCGAGTTCTTCTTCACGATGGCGATTCGAACGTTGCTGGAGTAGAGGTTGACGGGATGATGCAGCGGCTTGCTGTGGTCGGCAATCTCGTATTGCAGTGCCGAGAGACCTTTTCCAAGCGATTTGAAGTCGTCCGACGCCCCGGTCAGACGTCGGATCGCCGGGGCCTTCGACGACGTGTTCGGGTCGACTTCATGCTCGAGGAACTTTCCATCGATCCAGTCCTGATCCAGCGAATAGTCGCCATCAGCGCCGATGTTCTGCCGACCAATCAGCTCCATGTCCAGCCTGCGCTGCGTCTGGCTGCGAAGCATCTCGATGGTGCCGGTCAGGACGATGATCAACCTGTATCCGGCATCGATTGACTTCGCGATGACACCAGCGAAATTTGCGGTCTTTCCACTCTGGACGTATCCGACGACCAGACCTTTGGACTGGTAAGGCTCCTCACGAGTCGGGTCTGCCAACCGTTGGACGATCTCGCGCGTCATCACGTCCAGTCGGTCGACAGTCGCCGAATCCAATTTCTTGGCAACGACATTGGAGTATGCACGCCAATAGAAGTCGCGCTCTTGGCGTCGCGTCTCCGTGTACCACGGTGCCCACGGCTGGGGTGCAGCGATGACGACAGGACCGCCGATGATGGGATACCGCGCGGTGATCTCGTCGTGTCCCGCTGGAATCCCGAGCCTTTCGTAAGTCCGGACTCGCCGTTCGACGCTGTTCGGAGCTGTGCCATCGGCCCACTCTGCTGCAGAGTCCGAGTCCCACCGAACAAGACTGCTGGCGAACACATTTCGTAGAACCACCGCCGAATCGTCGATCAGCACCGAAACAATGGTCTCGATGTCGACTCCCTGCGGGTGACCGTCGAGATGGCGCGAGTTAACGGGTCCGAGAATTTCGGACGGGCCGAAATCTCCGAATTCGCGCGCAATCGCCTCTTCCAACTTCATGATTCACCCCCTGCCTTCTCGCGATGCGCTGACATCGCCGAGACCAACACGTCCTGCCACGCCTTCATCTGCTCGATCTGCCTTCCACTCAGACGCTGCGCCGTGAACATCTGGTGCACAAGGAGATACAACAGCGCCTTCACAATTGGAGCATCCGTATTGTCTCGGCTGCGCTTCCCGAGCAGTTCGGTGCGGAATCGTGCGTTGATCCACAGCGTTCGGTTCTTCAGATCCACCTCGAAAAATCTGTCACGCTTGAGCACCCGCCACTGCATGGCCACCGGTTCCTGGCCGTCGTCGAAGGTGAAGGCGTCGCTGAAGGAGTCGAGCACGTCCTCGGGAAATCCCGAACTCGGTTGCAGCGCGGTGATCGGTTTCGGAGTTCGGGTTCGCGCGGACTTCGTGGTTGAAACCGCATCCGCGACGACCTGAGCCAGCACCGACCGCAAGGCAGCGGAAACGGTGGCGTCGAGCGTGACGCCCGATTTCTCGGGATTGATCTGGACATGCTGCGTCCATGCATCGTCGAGATCGATCGCAACGCGGGCCGGCCCGTAGTCGGGACGCGCGTGCCATAGCCCGTTCCAACCGCCGACCTGCAGCAGCCGCCGATGACGGTAGAAGTACAAACCCTGACGATCCCGACCCGGCGCACCGAACAACCGGTACTCCGGCTGACTGCTCCGCGCAGGCCAGATATGGCACGTGATACTTGCAGTACCGGAGGGTAACTCGACGGTGGACGTGCGAGGGTAGTCCTGTCTACCGGTGCCCGGATACGCAAACGGGTCTATCGAACGAACTACCCGTGGCGGACCTGCTCTGTTGTAAGCGACGTCGAACACATCGACAGTCATCCTCACCGATCCATCGAGAATCCGGTGGAAGACGACACCGAGGTGACTTCGGACGTCGTCGATGGCTGTCTCCAACCAGCTGACCTGTTCGTCCTCGTCGGCAGACATGAGGAATGTCGTAATTCCGCGCCACTCGACGATCGTGCCCGCGGTGAATGGGAAGCGCGGGTTCGTCGACTCGAAGACTGCCTGCGCTTCAGCACCTTTCACCGTCGACACCATGTGATCCGACGACTCGATCGTACGTCCTACTGCATCGCCACCGGCCGACTTGGACCACACCACAAGCGTATTCGCCTGACTGAGCGACGCTGCCTTCATCCCGACGCCGAAATGTCCGAGATCGCCCGACGCGTACTCGCGCTTGTTGCCGTAGGTCATGGCGGCGTCGATAGCGGCGGCGTCCATGCCCTTGCCATCGTCGATGATCTTCAAGCCGGTAATACGCGTCCCCTCGCGAACGAACCTCACCAGAATGTGCTCGGCGCATGCATCCAGACTGTTGTCGACCAGATCCGCGATCGCTGTCGGCAACGTGTGATGCAAGCCGATCGCCCGGGTAAGCGATGGATCTGCAACCGACTCGCGACTGGAGACCACCTCGACGGATTCACTCATCGACTGAACCGGTATGCATCCAAGCCTCTTCCAGCAATGCCACCACGTGATCCTCACTGCTCGATTCGTAAGCGCTCAACAGCCTTCGCGGTCGGGTTTCCCCGTACAGCCCAATTGCGTCTGCGAGGACACGAATCAGGTGACGCTCCGCGATTCCTGATGGCTGAGGATGTCCGATCGCTGCCAGTGCGCGTCGCAGTGGGTCAGCGTCGGCCGCGAGGGTTTCCGGCCGAACGATAGCGAAGCTGCGATCGGGCGAGAACTCCAGAAGCACTTCGTCGCCGACATGGGCGTCCAATTCGCGCAGGAACCGGCCGATCGTCCCCGAGGTCGGCTGAGCGCCTGTCCAACGGACCATCTGGGTGCCGAGACGGCTCTTCAGTTCGACCGTCTGCCCGCGCTCACACCCGACTGCAGCCGCGACACCAGCAGGCAACGCGAACCCGGACCCACGCAGCTGGTCGGCGGTTACGACGATCCGGTATCTCCAGGACAATCCGATTCGGTAGAGCCGTCGCGTCTGCTCAGGCCTCTTGGTGACTCTGCCCGCACGTCGTCGCACTACCCCTTCGACAGCCTCGAACTGTTCGACATCCGGTTCGATGGGTGTGGGCACCGCCGTCTCCCAACCGATCAAACGCCACAGTCCGTCGGCTCCGAGCAAGGCACGCTCGTCGGCTTCCAGGGCCCGGTGCACAGATGCGGCGGGCTTGCCCGTCCGGCCGCGCTCGGCGAGTTGCGTCGCACTCTGCGGCTCGCCGATCGCTTCCAATGTTCCGACGAGTGTGTCCGCCAATTTCTTGGTGCGAGTCAGCACCGATCCCTCGATCACGGGGATATCGCACCAAGCGAGCCACGAGCGAAGCTCGTCCGGCGGCACTTCCGTCAGACCAGCAAGTTCCTCGAATGCCACGACGCCGTTGGGTGATTCGAGGTCCTCCAAGAGTGACCGAGTTCGTTTCCTCGCTCCGTCGACGTCGGGTGCAGCTGCCCACCCATTCGTGACCTCGAAATAGTCGTCGATACCGTCGAGGACGAGCCACAACGGCACGTCGAGAGTCGGCACTGTCCGACCGATCGTCGGATGCACTGCGATGAGACGCTCCATCGATGCCACTGGCTGGATCTCGATGCGCAGACTTGCCAACAGGTTGCCGACAGCGGTTCCGTAGCCGCAGGCAGCGTTGATCTTCGCCTTCGCCTGCGACTCGACCGCGCTCGCTGCGGGCTTGGACAAATGCAACCGTGTGCTGAGTTCTCCCAGCGAAATCGGTTCGAGCGCGAGCAGTCGGAGGCGAAGAGCCAGTAACTCACGGCTTTCGAGTTGGCTGAGGATGTTCTCGATCTCGTCGACAGGATCTCCCTGTTCGACGTCCGGGAGGTCGAGTGAACTGATCGCGGAAATCCGAGCGGCCAGCTCTTGAATCTGCTCGGGAGATTCGTCCTCGATATCGACCGCCAACAGGGGTCGATCATGTTGACCGCGCAGTCTTCTCCAGGATGCGAGCGCTGCAAGGTCGTCGATCAGCTGAGTTAGCACGGGAGCGTGGTCCGAGCCTTCGTCCTCGACGGGCCCGCGAGCATGTGGTTCGACCAGAATCGAAATCTCGAGCAAGGCGTAGGCGACGTCGCGAACAGTCTGCTCGCTGGTGCCTGGGATGACGAACAAATCTTGCGCTGTGCTCGTCAGCAAGCCCTCGACAGTCTTGTCCTCGGTCAGGCGCCGGACTGTCGTGGATGCACGTGTCTGCAGTCCGAGGAGCGAGATCGGGAGCCCAGCTTCGACTGCGGGAAAACCCTCGGCGAAAGTCAGCGATTTGTGGCCGGAAACGAAGAGCTGGGCAAGCTCAGCAAGAACTTTCTCCAGATCGACATCTTCGGCGGTTGCCAATGGTCCATCGTCGAGCCACCACGCCTCCCCAGGGGCCAACGCTTCGAGCAGAGCCGCACGCTCTGATACATAGTCATCGAGCCAGGGCATGAGCTCGACCCATGGCGTCGCACGAAGGTCGGTGGCGGGCAGCGAGTTCACACCCAACATCTACGCTCTACTCCCCCGTGAATCCACATCGATTGGTCAAAGGTAGTGCACAGACCACCCGGCCGCTTTCCATAGTTTTCTACCGTGCAGGTCGTGGGATCACATTCATTCAGGCAAATGACCGGGTCCTGCCTGTGCAACACTCGATGGCATGGATTCGCATCCACTCGAGATCACGGTCGTCGGGCGAGGGCAGGCGACGTACACGCCCGAGCGCTGCACGGTCTCGCTCGTTGTGAGGACCGACGGCCGTTCCGCGGAAGCGGCTGCCGAACCTGCCCACCGGCTGGTGAAGGAACTGACGGGGCTGATCGATCCGCTGTTCAACGAGACGTCGGGTCCCATCGACACGTGGGCGCTCGATCAGGTGCGCCATTCGCGGAGGCGCCCGTTCAACCAGGACGGTGAGCAGCTTCCCTACGTCTATCAGGCAGTCGCAACGATCGAAGTGCAGTTCAGTCAGATCGACGTCATCGATGCGTTCGTCTACGCCGTGTCGGCGCTCGACGGCGTCGACGTCGGTCGTTTCGACTGGGCTCTGACCGAACAGAGCGCGTTGGAGAAGACCCGCTTCGTCCGCACCCTCGCGGTGCAGGACGCAGTCGAGAAGGCGGAAGTGTATGCGCAGAGCGTCGGACGCACCGCCATCACCGCACGGGCGATCGCCGATCCTGGACTTCTCGGTGTAGCGGCCGCGACCCACTCCGACTACGCACTTGCGTCGCGCGCCTATGTGGGCGGGGCGGACGACGGGTTCGAGTTGAAGCCGCAGGACATCGTCATTCACGCCGAGGTACACGCCCGGTTCTCCGCGAGCTGAGGCCTGCGCGACGGCTCTGCGCCGTTGCGCCGCCGCACGCGTTCGACGCACGACCGACCACGACCATGACGGAACGGCGGCCGTCACGACACCCTTCGACTCGAGCTGATTCTGACCCTGGACCGGTACCGGACGCATCCGTACCTTCGTCACAATGTCAGGAAACACGCTGTATCGCAGACTGATCCGCACACTCGCCGCGGTCAGCGCTTTGTTGATGTCTGTATCACTGGCCACAAGCTGTGCGGGCTCGTCCGAACCGGAGAAGACGCTCGACGGCCGAACCGTCCTGCGGTATCAGGGATCGACCGGACAGGTCACGTTTCCCGAACTCGCCGAGAACCTCGGATATTTCGACCGGATAGCGCTGAACTGGGTAGGTGACACCACCAGCGGACCGCAGGACATCCAGTCCGCCGCGACAGGTGACACCGAGTTCGGCGGTGCGTTCAACGGTGCAATCGTCAAACTCGCGGCCGCGAATTCTCCTATCCAGTCGGTACTTTCGTATTACGGCGCCGACAAGGAGACGTTCAACGGATTCTACGTTCTCGACGACAGCCCGATCCGAACGGCACGAGATCTCATCGGCAAGAAGGTCGCGATGAACACACTCGGCGCGCACGCGGAGTTCGTCATCAGAGAATGGCTGGCACAGCAGGGACTGTCGAAAGACGAGATAGCACAGGTCGAATTGACTGTCGTCCCGCCGGTGAACACCGAACAAGCACTACGGCAAGGCCAGATCGACGTCGGAACCCTCGGATCGGTCTTCCGGCAGACCGCCGTCCAACGAGGTGGTTTGCGCGAACTCTTCACCGACGAATCACTGTACGGGACCTTCTCGTACGGAACCTACGTTCTGAGAAAGGATTTCATCGCAAAGAACAAGGACGACGTCGCCGACTTCGTCCAAGGTGTCGCCCGCGCGATCCGATGGACACAGACCGTTCCGCGCGACGAGGTGATCGCACGCTACAAGGACATCATCACCAATCGGGGACGCAACGAGAACCCCGATCTGGTCGATTACTGGCGCAGCTCGAGCGTCGCGCCGGCCGGCGTGATCGCCGACAAGGAGTTCCAGATCTGGATCGACTGGCTGAAGCGCAACGAGGACCTCGGCGACGACATTCAACCGTCCGATATCTACACCAACGAATTCAATCCGTATTCGAACGGTACCTACCCACCGAACAGCGACCCCGACGGTCGAGCGTTGCAGGAGACGAAATGACCATTCCGAAACTGACTTTGGACGGCGTCACCAAGCAATTCGACGCTCGTGGCGAACACGAGAAGTTCACGGCAATCGACGACATCACTCTCGACGTCGCGCCAGGCGAATTCCTCGTTCTGGTCGGGCCGAGCGGTTGCGGCAAATCGACCTTGCTGGACCTTCTCGGCGGCCTCAGCGATCCGACGCGTGGACGAATTCTGCTCGACGGCAATCCGATCCACGGGCCCGGCCTCGATCGCGGCATCGTCTTCCAACAGTACGCACTACTCCCCTGGCGTACCGCGAGACACAACATCGAATTCGGTCTGGAAGCAAAGGGACTACCGAAGAACGAGCGCCGCGCCGTCGCGCAGCATTACCTCGAACTCGTGGGTCTCGACGCCTTCGCCGACCGCTATCCACACGAGTTGTCCGGCGGCATGAAGCAGCGCGTCGCAATCGCACGTAGCCTCGCGTTCGATCCCGAAGTCCTACTGATGGACGAGCCGTTCGCCGCACTCGACGCCCAGACGCGCGAATCGCTGCAGGACGAACTGCTCCGCATCTGGAAGGCAACCGGCAAGACGGTCGTCTTCATCACGCATGGCATCGACGAGGCAATCTACCTGGGCCAACGCGTCGCCGTTCTGACGTCACGGCCAGGCCGCATCAAAACCGTCGTAGACGTCGCCATCGATCGTACGGTCGACGACGTCCGTTCCGACGCGCAGTTCCGATCCTTGCGCCACCACATCTGGACGCTGCTTCACGGTGAAGTCGAGCGCGCACAGTCCGTCGAACTCGAGGTGTCCCATGGTTGATCTCAAGCCCACGCCGACGAAAGTCGTTCGTACAGAGCCGATTGCCGCAGAGTCGGCTGAGCCGTCATTGCATCGACAGGGCGCGTCGATGGTGTGGCGCATCGTCAAGCCGTTGCTCGCCATCGCGGCCTTTCTGGCCCTGTGGGAGCTCGCACCCAGATTCGGCCTCGTCGACGAGGTCTTTCTTCCGCCCTTCTCGGTCGTCGCCGAAGCGTTCGTCGAACTCGTCGTCAACGGGCAACTGTGGGAACATCTGTCCGCCAGTCTGTCTCGTGCGCTGACAGGTTTCGCCGTTGCCATAGTCGTCGCCGTTCCTCTCGGCGTCGCGATCGCCTGGTACAAACCTGTGGCCGAGTTCCTCGGCCCGATCCTCGAACTGTTCAGAAACACAGCGGCATTGGCTCTCTTGCCGGTGTTCATCCTGATCCTGGGTATCGGCGAGACTTCGAAGATCTCACTCGTTCTGTACGCCAGCACATTCCCGATTCTGCTCAACACCATCTCGGGTGTGCGCACCGTCGACCCGTTGCTGATCAAATCCGCTCGATCACTCGGTTTCTCACCGCTGAGGCTGTTCCAGAAAGTCGTGTTGCCCGCAGCCGTACCGACGATCTTCACCGGGGTCCGGATGGCAGCCGCGTCGTCGATCCTCGTTCTGATCGCCGCCGAGATGGTCGGCGCAAAAGCAGGTCTGGGGTACCTGATCACAGCGTCGCAGCTGAACTTCCAGATCCCGAACATGTATGCCGGCATCCTCGCGATCTCACTCGTCGGACTGACGTTCAACGGTGTCATCGTCGCCGTCGAGCGACGCATCTCGCGCTGGCGCCCGACTCACTGAAAGGGAAGTCATGACCGAACGAAAACAGCTTCACCTCAATGCATTTCTGATGGGAGTCGGGCATCACGAAGCCGCGTGGCGCCACCCTCGTACCGACGCACACAAGGTGCTCGACGTCGAACATTTCCAAGACCTCGCACGGTTGGCCGAGCGCGGGAAGCTCGATTCGGTGTTCTTCGCCGACAATCTCGCTACCGGGCCTCGGGTGAAGAACAACGCACCGGCGATCTTCGAACCGATCACGTTACTGACGGCGATGGCCACCGTGACGAGTCATGTCGGACTGATCGCGACGGCATCGACCGGTTACAACGAACCATTCACTCTCGCTCGCAAGTTCACGTCGCTCGACCACATCAGTGGCGGACGCGCCGGTTGGAACATCGTCACCTCGGGAGGCGTCGACGAAGCAGCCAACTTCGGCTACGACGAAGTCCCCGATCACGCGGGGCGTTATGATCGCGCAGCCGAATTCGTAGACGTGGCAACGGCACTGTGGAACAGTTGGGAACCGGATGCGTTGGTGCTCGACGAGGAGACCGGCACCTTCGCCGACGCCGACAAGGTCCGGACGATCGACCACGTCGGCGATCGATTCGCAGTCCGTGGCCCGCTGAATTCCCCTCGGTCCGTTCAGGGTCGACCTCTGCTGGTGCAGGCCGGCTCGTCGGAGAGCGGAAAGAACTTCGCTGCGCGGTATGCCGAAGCCGTCTTCACGGCACAACGGACGCTGGTCGAAGGTCAGCAGTTCTACAGTGACCTGAAAGCCCGATTGGCCTCGTACGGCCGCGGGGCCGACGACCTGAAGGTGCTCCCCGGCATCGTCCCGTACCTCGCGTCGACGGAGGCCGAAGCACGTGCGCTCGAGGCCGAGTTCACCGATCTCATATCGCCGGAATACTCTCTGCGACAACTGTCGTGGATGCTCGGTACCGATCTCAGCGCTCATTCCCTCGACGAACCGCTGCCGACGCTACCCCCGATCGAGAACATCCGCGGCAACAAGAGCCGCTACCAACTCGTGAAGAACCTGGCCGAATCAGGGAACCTCACCGTCCGTCAGTTGATCGGGCTCTTGGGTGGCGGACGCGGCCACCGCACGTTCACAGGAACACCGGAGCAGCTGGCCGACGAGTTGGAACTGTGGTTCGACGGCGGAGCGGCGGACGGATTCAACATCATGCCACCGTTCCTGCCCGGCGGCCTCGAGCTCTTCGTCGACCACGTCGTGCCGATTCTGCAGCGCAGGGGGCTGTTCCGCACCGATTACACCGAGAAGACACTCCGAGGTCATTACGGCCTCACTCCGCTCGCGTCTCCGACGTCCGTCTGAAAGGGATTACATGTCAACCACGTTCGCGATACCGACCACCGAGCAGGTCCAGGTCGTCAAACTCGGACAACACATCGGAGCCCGAATCGACGGTGTCGCCCTCGGGACCGACCTCGACGCGTCGACCATCGATCTCGTTCAGCACGCTCTCGCCGAGCACAAGGTCGTCTTCTTCCGCGGCCAGCATCACCTCGACGACGAATCGCAACACGCATTCGCCGAACTTCTCGGTACGCCCACCACCCCGCACCCGACGGTCACGTCCCGCGGCATCAAGACGCTCGCCATCGACTCGGAGTACGGCAAGGCCAACAGCTGGCACTCGGACGTCACCTTCGTCGATCGCATCCCGAAAGCATCGATTCTGCGTGCGGTCTCACTCCCGGACTATGGCGGGACGACGACGTGGGCCTCCACGACGGCTGCCTACAATGCCCTTCCGGATTCGCTGAAGGCGCTCGCCGAGAACCTGTGGGCAGTGCACAGCAACGTGTACGACTACGCCGCAACATCGGCCTCACGGATCGCCGACGAGAAGACCACCGAGTATCGCAAGGAGTTCCAGTCGACGTACTACGAGACGGAGCACCCCGTCGTACGGGTCCATCCCGTCACCGGCGAGAAGACGCTCCTGCTCGGGCATTTCGTCAAGAACTTCGTCGGGCTGGGCACCGCGGAGTCACGAGCGATCTTCGACGTTCTTCAGGCGCGGATCACCGAACTGGAGCACACCACGCGGTGGTCGTGGCAGCTCGGCGACGTGGCGATCTGGGACAACCGCGCAACGCAGCACTATGCCGTCGCGGACTACGACGACCAGTACCGACGCCTCGAACGGATCACGCTGGCCGGAGATGTTCCTGTCAGCGTCCGTGGAGAACGCAGCCGTGTGATCGAAGGGGACGCGTCGCACTACTCGATCGTCGAGGACTGAACCAGCGGGTCCCTCGACCCGGATCTGTCGGTGGGTAGTTCTATCTTCTGCGGCCATGACGATCCCAGCGATGGACGACCTCGATTTCGACGCTCTCGAAGTTCGCTTCGGCAGCGCAGTATTTGCACGCGGAACCCAGTACTTCGACGAGGGCCGAGTCGGGTACGTCGAATGGAACGAAGCGGCTTCGACGCTGACCGCATCGGTGCGTGGCAATCGTGCGACGCCGTACGCGACGTCGATATCGGTGGGCATCGAAGCGGGTCGAATGTGCAGTGTCGACTACGGACGATGCAACTGCCCCGTCGTCTTCAACTGCAAGCACATCGTCGCGACGCTCCTTCAAGCACGCGCCGACGGTCGAACGACCGCGCGAGCCACGCACGGACTTCCGATCGTCGGCCACTGGACGCAGGCGCTGGCCCCGATTCGTCGCGTCGGAGAAGAACGTCGGCAACGCGGATTCGGGCTCCAACTGGGAGCACAGCCGTCGAGCGGGCGATCCGATGCAGTCGGATTGTTCGCTCGGCCGGTTCGTTTCGACAGTCGCGGAGCGTGGTTCACCAGAGGTGTCTCGTGGTCGTCACTGTCCGCGACCTCCGACCATCGGCTCGAACGACAGAGCGAGATTCTGCGAGAGCTGCACGCGCTGTCCAGAGTTCGTGCGCACGTCGTGATCCGGCATTTCTACGAGGCTCACGACGCGTCACTCGTCGATTTGTCCGAGGTACCAGGTCGCGTGTTGTGGAGTCTGCTCGACGAGGCACGCGATGCCGGTGTCACGTTGGTCCATACCCGGCGCGAACTCGGTGAAATTCCCTGGCCGGGGACCGCGGCGTTCGTCGTCGACATCACGGGCGACGACATCGGCACTCTCACACTCCAGGGACGCGTCACCGTCGACGACGAGACCATTCCGTCCGAGAGACGACGGTTCGTCGGTTCCGATAACGCGGGGATCGTCTATTGGGACGCCGGATCCGACTACACCACCCACGGCTTTCGCCTGGCTGCTCTCTCCCAGTCCGTTCCTGCGGCACTGAGGCGGGTGTCGAACTCGTCTCTGCCCCTGACCATTCCGGTAGCCGACCGCACCGACTTCGCGGTGAACTACCTCCCAGCACTCGAACGCGACAGTACGATCGTTTCCTCTGACGCGTCGTACACCCCACCGGTATTTGCCGGTCCGGATCTGCACATCACTGTCACCCATATCGGCGGTAGCCGACTGACCATCAGCGCACTGTGGCGTTACTACCTGGACGACCGTGAGTTCGACTATGCCGCCGACGTACTCGGCGCCGGCGACGGCCTTCGAGACGCGGCGTCGGAAATTGCATTGCTACGGTCCGTGCTCGATCTGTTCGGCAGGAACGATTCGAGCCCGGGTTTGTTCACGCCGTTCACCGTCGCAGACACCGAGGCCGCGCTCTTCGTCGTCGACGTCCTGCCGCAGCTCGATGGCTACGACAACGTGCACGTGTCGACGATCGGTGACGTTCCCGACTTCGAGGACGTGAGCGACGACGTCGGCGTGGCCGTGTCGACCGAAGCACTGACCAACGACAACGATTGGTTCGACCTCGGAGTCGTCGTCACCGTCGACGGGACCGACATTGCGTTCGCGAGTGTCCTCACCGCGATCACGCGCGGCGCCACACACATGCTGTTGGACGACGGCCGATTCTTCTCCCTCGCCCGGCCATCGCTCGAGAAGCTGCGTCGGCTCGTCCAGGAGGCACGTGACCTGCAGGACGATCCCGAAGGGCCATTGCGGATCAGCAGATATCAAGCATCGCTGTGGGAGGAACTCGCCGAAATCGGTGAGGTGACGCGTCAGGCCCACGCGTGGCGTCAACAAGTCGCCGCTCTGCTACAGCTCGACTCGGTCCCGGCTCAAGACCCGCCTCCAGGTCTCGACGCCGTCCTTCGTCCCTATCAGGTCGACGGCTACTCCTGGCTGTCGTTCCTGTGGACCCACGGTCTCGGGGGCATCCTCGCCGACGACATGGGACTCGGGAAGACTGTACAGACGCTCGCCATGATCGTCGACGCCAAGGAGAAGGGTGCGTTGACGGCACCACTGGTCATCGTGGCGCCGACAAGCGTCGTACACAACTGGGCACGGGAAGCAGCAAGGTTCGCACCCTGCCTCACCGTGGCGACGGTCGCAGAGACCCGAACGCGACGACGATTCTCCGTCGCCGAGATCGCGGCAGGCGTCGATGTCGTGGTCACGTCGTACACGGTATTTCGACTCGACTTCGACGACTTCGACGCTGTCCCCTGGTCCGGACTCGTCCTCGACGAGGCGCAGTATGTGAAGAACCACAAAGGCAAGACCTACCACTGCGCACGACGGCTCTCGGCGAACTTCAAACTCGCCATCACCGGAACTCCCATGGAAAACAACCTCATGGAGCTGTGGGCGCTGTTGTCGATCACCGCACCCGGATTGTTTCCGTCACCGACCCGCTTCATCGAGCACTACCGAACACCGATCGAGAGAAACGGCAACGTCGACGTTCTGACCACTCTCAGGCGGCGTATCAAGCCTCTCGTCCTCAGACGGACGAAAGAAATTGTGGCTCAGGATCTTCCGCCCAAGCAGGAACAGATCATCGACGTCGACCTGCATCCCCGCCATCGCAAGGTGTACGAGACACGACTCGCCAGGGAGCGGCAGAAGATACTCGGTTTGCTCGACGACTTCGAACGAAACCGCGTCATCATTCTGCGTTCGCTGACTATTCTGCGGCAGTTGAGTCTCGACGCATCCCTCGTCGACGACACGCATGCCGACATCCCCAGCGCCAAGATCGACGAGTTGGTCACCCAGCTGCGCGACGTCGTCGACGGCGGTCACCGCGCGCTCGTCTTCAGCCAGTTCACCCGTTTCCTCGGACGTATCCGAGACAGGTTGGAGGATGAAGGAATCGAACTAGTCTACCTCGACGGAACGACCCGCAACAGAGCCGACGTCGTCGAACGCTTCACATCAGGAGACGCTCCCGTCTTCCTGATCAGCCTCAAGGCCGGTGGGGTCGGATTGACGCTCACAGAGGCCGACTACTGCTTCATCATGGATCCGTGGTGGAACCCCGCCACGGAGGCGCAAGCAGTGGACCGAGCTCACCGAATCGGCCAGACCCGAACGGTATTCGTCAATCGATACGTCGCGCGAAACACGATCGAAGAGAAGGTCATGGATCTGAAGGTGCGGAAAGCGAAGCTCTCCGCCAGCGTCCTGGACGACGGCGGCGCGTTCTCCGGGAGTCTCAGCGCGGACGATATCCGCGGGCTGTTCGAGTGATCAGCTTGCGCATCGATGGTCCGTGGCAGCGGGTAGACGGGGTGGATGGTTCATTCATGCGGACGCCCTGCCGCCGCCGCGGCCGGTGAGGGCATGGATGGTCCGTGGCAGCGGGTAGACGGGGTGGATGGTTCATTCATGCCGTTCGCCGGCCGGGGTGACTGTGTGGGTGTGGAATGCAGAACACCCCGCAACCGGGGGGTTGCGGGGTGTTGCGCGATGTTGTGCACGGCGGTGTCCTACTCTCCCACACCCTGTCGGGTGCAGTACCATCGGCGCTGGAGGGCTTAGCTTCCGGGTTCGGAATGGGACCGGGCGTTTCCCCTCCGCTATGGCCGCCGTAACTCTGTGA